>JAEDKB010000255.1 GCA_016296045.1 Oscillospiraceae bacterium | reverse complement strand
AATGACAATGTTCTGACGGTTGCGACATCTCCCGATTTTGCTCCGATGGAATTCTGCGATGTCAGCAAGACAGGTCAAGATCAATATGTCGGCTTTGATATCATGCTTGCAAATTACATTGCAGATGAGCTTGGCATGGAGCTTGAGATTCTTCCGATGAGCTTTGACGCAGCTCCCACTGCCGTAACCTCCGGAAAAGCGATGCTCGCAATCTCCGGCTTCTCCTGGACAGAGGAGCGTGCGGAAAAGTACAATCTTTCCGACTACTATTACGCCGGCGACAATGAAACCGAACAGGTCATTATCACCCTGAAGGAGAACGAAGGAAAATTCACGACAGCGGCCGATTTTGAAGGCGCAAAGGTTGGCGCACAGAATGCCTCTTTGCAGGAGCAGCTTTGTCTTGAGCAGCTTCCCGGCGCCGAGGTCGTTTCTATCAGCGATCTTTCCACGGCGCTGCTGCAACTGAAGAAGGGCGATTTTGATTTTATCGCAGTGGCAAAGGGTCAGGCAGATGTTTTCCTTGCAAACGATGAAGAGGTCGCGTTAAGCGGATTTGCTTTTGAGGTGGATCCGAAGTACGTCGGCAATGTTGTAGTGCTGAAGCTCGGCAATGACGAACTGACTGCAAAGGTCAATGAGATTCTTGCAAAGGCAGAGGCGGAAGGTCTTTATGCAAAGTGGTATGCCGAAGCCGAAGAACTGGCCGGTGCCAGCACCGCTCAGGATATTACCTACGACGATAACGGCAATGTTGCCAACTGATACGAATTGATTAAATATAAACCGGACTTTCGGCAGAAGGAGGGGAAAACAGCATGGACATAGGAACCGTCATTCAGAATATCGGTCAGATTCTTCAAAAATACTGGCGTACTTTTTTGATCGAAGGCGTGACAAATACCCTGCTTCTGACTGCAATCGCCGTATCGATCGGCGCGGTAATCGGTGTGTTTGTGACACTGCTGAAGCGTTCCAGATTCCGCGTTGTACGTTTTCTGATTACGGTTTATATTGAAGTGATTCGCGGAACGCCGATCCTTCTTCAACTGTACTTATTCTATTTTGTCCTGCCCGAACTGCTGCCGTTTTTCAATCTGTCGGCTTTTGCATGGGTGGCAATCGCACTGAGCATTAACTCGTCTGCTTATGTTTCCGAGGTGTTTCGTTCCGGCATTCAGGCAGTGGACCCCGGACAGACGGAGGCTGCCAGAAGTCTGGGCATGAGCAAAGGACAGACCATGGTGCGCATTGTTCTGCCGCAGGCGATCAAGAACATTCTTCCGGCGCTCGGCAACGAGTTTATCATGATTCTGAAAGAGACCTCCCTCGCTTCTACCTTCTTCATCGGCGACCTGATGACCTCTTATAAGGTTGTCAGCGGTGCGACCTATCTCAGCATGGAGCCTTTGATCATTGTCGGCGTGGTCTACCTGTGCCTGACATATCCTCTGAGCAAGCTCGTAGCGTTTTTTGAAAGGAGGATGGCACATGGAAACAACTGAGATGATCCGCACCGTGGATCTGCACAAAAGCTTTGGAAAGCTGCAGGTGCTCAAGGGCGTTTCCGAAACGATTCACAGCGGAGAGACGGTTTCCATCATAGGCCCCTCCGGCGGTGGAAAAAGCACCTTTTTGCGGTGCCTGAATCTGCTGGAGATTCCCGAGCAGGGCGAGATTTATTTTGAAGGAGAGAACATCACCGCGAAAAAGGTGAATCTGGATCTGCATCGGCAGAAGATGGGCATGGTATTCCAGCATTTTAACGTTTTTCCGCATCTTTCCGTCCGAAAAAATATTACGCTTGCGCCGATGCTGGTGAAGAAGATGACAGCTCAGGAGGCAAATGCAAAGGCGGAAGAGCTGCTCACCAGAGTCGGGTTGATCGATAAGATCGATACGATGCCAACAAAGCTCTCCGGCGGACAGAAGCAAAGACTGGCGATTGTCCGTGCGCTTGCGATGGAGCCGGATGTCATGCTGTTTGACGAGCCAACCAGCGCACTCGACCCGGAAATGGTCGGTGAAGTGCTGGAGGTTATCCGGGAGCTTGCCCAAAGCGGTATGACGACCGTGATTGTGACGCATGAAATGGGTTTTGCCAGAGAGGTTTCCGATCGGGTGATGTTTATGGATGGCGGAGTGGTTGCAGAATCCGGCTCGCCGGAGCAGATCTTCAACACACCGCAGAATCCGAGATTGCAGGAATTTCTGCGGAAGGTTCTATAATATTATAATGTATCAAAGGGTTGTCTCACGA
>JAEDKB010000254.1 GCA_016296045.1 Oscillospiraceae bacterium | reverse complement strand
GCAGTATCGAAAGAGAAAAGATTCTTCGTCACTTCGTTCCTCAGAATGACATAGGAGAAACGGCGGAAAGATTCTTCGTCACTTTGTTCCTCAGAATGACAAAGGGAGAGAGCATTACGATATTTTGACGGTTTGGAGCTTTTTCGACAGTCTGATTGGAGGACTGCAAATGCAGTCCTCTTAATGAAATAAAAAAGGAAATCATTATGGGTAAATTTTCAAATGTATTTTTCGCCAGCGACTTCGACCATACGCTCACCGGACAGGATAATGTTTTGCGTGAGCGCAATGTCGAAGCGATCCGCTATTTTATGTCCGAGGGCGGCATTTTTACGGTGGCCAGCGGACGCAGCATTCCGCTGTTTTCCAAGCGGGCAAAGCTGGTGCCGGTCAACGCGCCCTGCATCCTCTATAACGGCGCGGCGTGCTATGACTATGCCTCCGGAACGCTGCACTACGCCCATCCGCTGCCGGACTTTGCGCTGGATATCGTCCGCGAGGCGCAGCGGCTGGATCCGACGCTCTGCGTAGAGATTCAGGGCGTGGAGAATCACTATGTATTCGGATATAATGAGCGCCGTGATGAATTTTTAAAGGGGGAGGGCTTTACGCCCGTCCGGGTGACGGATACGGTGCCGAAGCCATGGATCAAGATTACGGTTTGCGCCGTGATGGGAAAAAATCCGCTGTGTCCGGATTTTTCGCCGGAGGAGGTCGCGCATTTTGAAGCGGTGCGGCAGGGGCTGGATGCTTTCTGTGCCGGACGCTGCTATGTCACGCGCTCCATGCCGTATATCATCGAGATCGGAAACCCCCATTGCAGTAAGGGCAGTGCGGCGCGTGCGCTGGCAAAGCAGTACGGCAGGGAAATCCTTGTCTGTGCGGGCGATGCGCCCAATGATATTTCGATGCTTGACGAGGCGGACTTTGCCTTTGTTCCTGCCGATCGGGATGAAGCGCTGCGCTCCGTGCCGTATATCGAGGCGGCTGCCTGCGACGACGGAACGGTCGCCGATGCCATTGAAAGGCTGGAAACGCTTGTATAAGCGCGGCTTTGGCAGCGGGAAGCTGACGGTTTTTCCCACATTGGTTGCACTTTCCTGCTTTTTGTGGTATACTAATACCAATTTGCACGGATGGGAGGGAGCTTTTTGATGAAAAAGAAGCGCATCTGGATATGGCTTCTGCTGACGCTCCTCTGGATCGGGCTGATTTTCTGGCATTCCTCGCGCAATGCGGTGCAGAGCGACGGAGAAAGCCTCGGCCTGCTCTGCTACATCCAAAAAATCCTGCCGTGGATGACCAACAATCTGCTGCGGAAGCTGGCGCATTTCGGAGAATTTGCCGTTCTCGGACTGCTGCTGACCGGCACGTTTTACAACGCGAAGGGTTTTCGCCTGCTCAAGCCGATCTTTTTCGGCTTGCTGACGGCGCTGTGCGATGAAACGATCCAGCTCTTCGTTCCCGGACGCAGCGGAAATGTTCGGGATCTTTGGATCGACCTGTCCGGCGTTGCGGTCGGAACGCTCTTTCTTTGGCTGATTTTTAAGCTGCGGAAAAAGAGATAAAACTATTTCGGAAGGAAGGAAACTGCCATGTGTGATTCCTGCAAAAAGAAATTTTATATTACAACGCCCATTTACTATCCCTCTGCCAAGCTGCATATCGGCCATACCTACAGCACGGTTGCAACCGATACCATGGCGCGGTATAAGCGTCTGCGCGGCTATGATGTCATGTTCCTGACCGGAACGGACGAGCACGGCCAGAAGATTGAAACCAAGGCCAAAAATGCCGGCATCACGCCGCAGCAGTTTGTGGATAACATCGTCACCGGAGAGAAAGGTGTTCTGGATCTCTGGAAGCTGATGAACATTTCCTATGACCGCTTCATCCGCACCACGGACGATTATCATGTTGCCTCAATCCAGAAAATTTTCAAGGCGATGTATGAAAAGGGCGATATTTAC
The DNA here is from genome assembly GCA_016296045.1 of Oscillospiraceae bacterium. Taxonomy (GTDB): domain Bacteria; phylum Bacillota; class Clostridia; order Oscillospirales; family Oscillospiraceae; genus JAZOXB01. The sequence goes on along the minus strand of JAEDKB010000254.1, from coordinate 329 downwards.
AAGGGAAAGTACACCGGAATGTACTGCACACCGTGCGAATCCTTCTGGACGGAAAGCCAGCTCAAGGACGGCAGATGTCCGGACTGCGGCGGACCGGTGCAGCCGGCGGAGGAGGAAGCCTATTTCTTCCGTCTTTCCAAATATGCCCAGCCGGTGCGCAAGCTCCTGACCGAGACGGACTTCTTGGAGCCGCGCAGCCGCGTCAATGAGATGGTCAATAACTTCATCGATGCCGGTCTGGAGGATCTGTGTGTATCGCGCACCAGCTTTACCTGGGGCGTTCCCGTGGATTTTGATCCGGGTCATGTGGTCTATGTCTGGGTGGATGC
>JAEDKB010000253.1 GCA_016296045.1 Oscillospiraceae bacterium | reverse complement strand
GGTGCTTCCGGAGCTGCGGGTGCTTCGTTCAAAATTTCGGGTTTCTTTTCCTCCTCCGCGACGGCGCTTTTCGGCTCCTCCGGCCAGCAAAGCGGTGCGCCGCATCCGGTGCAGAAGGAAGCGCGCTGGGTAATTTCTTTTCCACAGTTTGTACAGAACATAAGCATTCTCCTTTATATGATTTTTGGGGATTCGGTTTGCCTGTGCAAATAATTTTTACTCTGTCGGTGCCTCCGGAGGGATCGGTTCGGATGCTTCCTCTTCGGAAACCTCCTCCTCCGCGGAATCGGTACGCTGGATGGCGATGACGCGTTTGCCGGGTTCAATCCGCATCACGATCACGCCCCGGGCATCGCGTCCCATTTTGCTGACGCTGTCCACGGGAGTGCGGATAACCACGCCGCCGCTTTCGATGAGCAGGATATCGTCATTTTCGTCCACGACCAGCGCGCCCGCAACCGGACCGGTCTTTTCGGACAGGCGATAGCCGCGCTTGCCGTAACCGCCGCGGCTTTGCACCTCGTCGCCGCGCAGATACTGCTCCATGGGTGTGCGCTTGCCGTAGCCGTTTTCGGTGATGGTCAGCAGGCATTTATCCATATCCGCGACCGCCGCGCCGACAACTCTGTCACCCGGCTTCAGACGGATGCCGCGAACGCCGACGGCCATACGACCCATGCAGCGCACGTCGTTTTCGTTGAAGCAGATCGTCATGCCGTTGTGTGTGGCAAGCAGAACGTTGTCCTCACCGGTCGTGTGCAGAACGGCGATCAGCTCATCGCCCTCGTCGATGGTCAGCACGCGGATGCCGGCCTTTCTGGCGGTATAGATCTCGCTCATCTTCATGCGCTTGACGGTGCCGTTTCTTGTGACCATCACGACATATTCATCTTCGGGGAAGTCGCGTGTCAGCAGCATTGCGGCAACCTTTTCCTCCGCCTCAAGCGGCAGGACGTTTGCAATATGGCTGCCCTTGGCGGTGCGTCCGGATTCGGGAATCATATAACCCTTGAGCCGATGGATGCGGCCCGCATTCGTAAAGAAGAGCAGATAGTCATGCGTCGATGCCACGAACAGATGCTTGATGTAATCCTCTTCCTTCAGGCTCTGACCGGAAACGCCTCTGCCGCCGCGTTTTTGGGCGCGGTAGGTGTCTACCGGCAGGCGCTTGATATAGCCGCCGTCGGAGAGGGTGTAGCAGCATTCGCGCTCCTCGATCAGATCCTCATCCTCGATCTCATCGACCACGTCCACGATCTCGGTGCGGCGCTCATCGCCGTACTTGTCACGGATGGCGGTCAATTCGTCCTTCAGAATGCCCTTGACCAAATTGATATCGCTGAGAACACTCTCAAAATAAGCGATTTTCTTTTCCAGCTCCTCATATTCGTTCTGGAGCTTTTCACGTTCCAGACCCTGCAGCGCCTTCAGACGCATATCGAGAATGGTCTGCGCCTGAACGTCGCTCAGACCGAAGCGCTCCATCAGCTTTTCCTTGGCGTCGTCATAGGAGCTGCGGATGATCTTTATCACTTCGTCGATATGGTCCTGCGCGATCAGCAGACCTTCTAAAATGTGAGCGCGTTCTTTTGCCTTGCGCAGATCATATTTCGTGCGGTTGGTGATGACCTCCTCCTGGAAGGTCAGATATTCGTCCAGCACATGACGCAGGGAGAGGATTTTCGGCTGCGTCTGGTTATCGACCAGCGCCAGCATATTGACCGAAAAGCTCGATTGCAGCGCAGTCTGCGCGAACAGACGGTTGAGCACGACCTGCGGATTGGCATCCTTTTTCAGTTCAATGACGATTCGCATGCCGTTGCGGTCGGATTCGTCACGCAGGTCGGAGATACCCTCCAGACGTTTCTCCTTGACCTGATCGGCGATATTTTCGACCAGATTTTTCTTATTGACCTGATACGGCAGCTCCGAAACAATAATACGGATTCGGTCATGTCCGTATTCTTCAAATTCGGTGCGTCCGCGCACGACCACTCTGCCGCGGCCGGTCTCGTAGGCGGCACGGATTCCGCTTCTGCCCATAATGATGCCGCGTGTCGGGAAATCCGGACCCTTGATGTGCTGCATCAGATCGGCAAGCGTCGCCTCCGGATCGTCCAGAATACACAGGCAGGCGTTGATGACCTCGGTGAGGTTGTGCGGCGGGATGTTGGTCGCCATGCCGACTGCGATGCCGTTTGAGCCGTTGACCAGCAGATTCGGAAAACGGCTGGGCAAAACAAACGGTTCCTTGCGGCTTTCGTCGAAGTTCGGCACCCACTCGACCGTTTCCTTGTCGAT
>JAEDKB010000252.1 GCA_016296045.1 Oscillospiraceae bacterium | reverse complement strand
GCTTGCAGGATGCGGCGCTGGGTCTGGACGGCGATGATGATACGGAAGGCGCTGCGGCAATGCTGGCGCAGGCGGAACGTGCGTTATCCAAAATTGCGCGCTATGATGAGTCCCTGTCGCAGATTCACGATTTGGTTGCTGATCTGATGTATCAGGCGCAGGACGCAGCGGAGCAGGTGAAAGATAAGATTTATTCCCTGTCCTATTCCGCCGACGAATTGGAGCGCATTGAAGAACGTCTGGATACCATCTACCGATTGCGCCGCAAATACGGTGCAACCTGTGAGGATATCCTTGCCTATCTTGAACGGGCAAAGAAAGAGCTTGATGAGATCGAGTTTGCCGATGAACGCATGGAACAGTTGCAGCGGAAACTTCAAAAAGCGGAACAGGAAGCCTGCGCCATGGCGCAGCGGCTTCGGGAAGCAAGAAAGCAGGCATCTGTCACTCTGACGGAGCGGGTACTCAAAGAGCTTTCCGATCTGGATATGAAAAAGGTGCAGTTTGCTTGCCAATTCACGGAAACAGAATTAAGCCAGAACGGTGCGGACGCTGTTGCGTTTTATATGTCGGCAAACCTTGGCGAGGCGCTCAAGCCGCTGAATAAGGTTGCTTCCGGCGGTGAGCTTGCAAGAATTATGCTGGCGATGAAAAATGTCCTTGCGGAGCGTGACCATGTTCCGACGCTGATTTTTGATGAAGTCGATACCGGTGTATCCGGAAGAGCGGCACAGCACGTTGCGGAAAAGCTGCGTGCCGTGTCAAAAAACAAGCAGGTTTTGTGCGTGACGCATCTGCCCCAGCTTGCGGCGCTTGCCGATACGCATTTCCTCATTGAAAAGAGTGAACACGACGGAAGAACCTTTACCGCCGTGACACCGCTCGATTTTGAGGGCAGAAAACGCGAGCTTGCCCGCATTATCGGCGGCTCAAGCATTACGGAAACGACGCTGCAAAGCGCGGCGGAAATGCTGGCGGCGCAAGACTGACAAATTTTGTGTCTTGGGCAAAACGCTTGCGAAATACAGACCGATATGCTATGATTGATCCGTCCCTCATTTGGGGGACGGAGTTTTTTGCGGAAAGGAAAGAAGAACATGAGCTTAAAGGGAAAGAGAATTGTTGTAACCGGTGCGTCAAAGGGGCTGGGTCTCGGTGTTGTCAGGAGATTGTGCGCCGAGGGCGCGAATATCCTTGCACATTACAATTCCGGCGATATCAGTCAGGCGCGTGCCTGTGCGGAAGAAGCGGGAGTGGAGTTTGCGGCGTTTCAGGCAGATCTGTCCAATATCGACGAGGTTCTTGCCATGGCGGAACGTATCAACGCCTACGAGGATGTCTATGGCCTTGTAAATAACGCCGGTATCTGCCTGTTTGAAGACTTCTTTGCCATTACGAAGGAGAGCTATGACAAAACCTTCGACATCAACATGAAAGCGGTCTTTTTCCTGACGCAGAAGATTACGGAAAAGATGGTCGAGCGCGGAATTCACGGCAGAGTTGTCAATTTTTCGTCCATCACTGCGCTTTCCGGCTCTGCGACGCAGGTGCATTACGGCGCGGCAAAAGGCGCGGTGAGCAGCTTCACGCATATGGCGGCTGAGGCGCTCGGTCCGTACGGCATTACCGTCAATGCCGTGATGCCCGGCCCCACGCCCACAAAGCATAACAGTGCCTATCTTGCGCTGGAAACGACCCGTCAGGAGCTTTGCGGCAGAATGCCGATGCGCACTTACGGCGAGGCGAAGTACATTGCGGATGCCGTTGCCTATTTCCTCGGTGAGGATGCCGCGTGGACGACAGGAACAACCCTGCCCGTCGATGGTGGTTATTTGGCGAAATAAAGAATACAATCGCGTTTTATCTGCAAGCGTTCTATCATTGATCCGTCCTCCATGTGGGGACGGATCTTTTGGCGTAAAGAGTGATTCGTGTGACCGATTGTTATCCCAAGCATGAAATAGCTTGACAAATTTGAACGTTTCTGTTACGATAGGGACGAAAAACGCAGTGATGAGAAGAAGTAACCGTATTTTTACGCACAGAGAGCCGTCGGTCGGTGTAAGACGGTAGGAAATTACGGCGAACTACATCTCGGAGCGGTCTGGCTGAACCATGGTGTCCCGCTGTGCAAATCTGTAGCGCAGCATATCTGACGTGCCGTACAGTAGGGCAGAACGGGTGCGCCCGTGAGCGCGCAGAAGTCCCTGACTTCCAAAGGCCGCCTTCCGCGAGGAAGCGGCAAACCAGAGGTGGTACCGCGTAAATTTACGCCCTCTGCTCTTATGGAGCGGAGGGTTTATTTATTTGGAG
>JAEDKB010000037.1 GCA_016296045.1 Oscillospiraceae bacterium | reverse complement strand
TACGCGCTCTTGTCATTCTGATTTTGACGGTTACGGACTTTTTTGACAGTCTGAATTTTTTGTGTTAGCGGAAATGGAAAAAACATGAGGCACAACGATTTCGGCGGCTGCCGGACGATCAATGGGTTCGTCAAGGCGAAGCTGCATCGCTTTGAGAATACAGAGCATAGCTTCCGAGCGCTTTTTGAGCTGATGTTTGCCGAAAAGGAGAACATTCTCTATGAGCGCAGCGAGGGCTATCGGATCCTTCGAACGAGCTACGGCGAGGCAGAGCGCGAGATTTTGCTGCGTGCCGCCACCCTGAAAACGCTTCTTCCGAAGCTGCCTCAAAACGCTGTGGTCGGCATCCATATGGAAAACAGCCTGTCGTTTATTGAGATGCTCTGGGCAGTGCTGCTGTGCGGCTGGTGTCCGCTGCTGATGAATCTGCGGCTGGACGATCATATGCTTTCGCAGGCGCTTTCAGACAGCAATACGCAGGCGGTCATTTCCGACGGCACGTCTTTTGCCGTGCCTACGCTTTCGGAAAAGGAGATCGTTCCGGCGGCAGCTCCGATCGCGCTCGGACAGACCGGTGCGGAAATTTTGCTCATGTCCTCCGGAACGTCCAGCAGTCTGAAGCTCTGTGCCTACAGCGCGGAGGAATTTTATTGGCAGATTCATGACAGCTGCGATATTATCCGCCGATGCAGGCAGATGAAAAAGCATTATGACGGGCATCTGAAGCAGTTAACGTTCCTGCCGTTTTACCATGTGTTCGGGCTGACGGCGATGTATATCTGGTTTGCGTTTTTTTCGCGCACCTTCGTTCAGCTCAACGATCTTGCGCCGCAGACGATTCTGAATACCGTTCGCCGCCACCGCGTCACCCATATTTTTGCCGTGCCGTTGTTTTGGCAGCGCGTGTACGATCAGGCAATGAAGAAAATCAACGAACGCGGCGAGGAGACGGTCAAAAAATTCCGAAAGGGAATGGCCATTGCCCAAAAGATCGGAGATGTTCCCGTTTTGGGCAAGCTGTTCAGCCGTATTGCCTTCCGCGAGATCCGCGAGCAGATGTTCGGAGACAGCATCCGCTTTCTCATTTCCGGCGGCAGCGAAATTTCCGAAGAGGTGCTGACGTTCTTCAATGCCATCGGCTACCATATTGCAAACGGCTATGGCATGAGCGAGGTCGGCATTACCTCCGTGGAGTTAAGTCCGAAAAGAAGGCTTCGCAGTGCGGGCTTTGTCGGGCAGCCGTTTTCCTCTGTGGAATACCGCCTGTCTGACGAAGGGGAGCTGCTTGTCCGCGCCCGGACTTCCGCAAAGTACATCATTGAAAACGGCGAAAAGCATTTTCAAAAGGACTGGTTTTCAACACGCGACCTTGCCGCGTGCGAAAACGGTCACTACCGCATTCTGGGCAGACGGGACGATCTGGTCGTTTCGTCCTCCGGAGAAAACCTGAATCCTTGCTTGATCGAGCCGCGCTTTGAGCTTCCCGACGCTGCGGGCGTCTGCCTGATCGGTGTGCAGGAGGGCGGCGGAACAAAGCCGGTTCTGCTTGTGTCGGTGCGGCAGCCGATCACGGAAAAAAGACTGTCCGCGCTCCGTCAGGCAGTTTATCAGCGCGCCTCCGAGCTTCGGTTGGAGGGGCAGCTCGGAAAAATCGTTCTGACTGCCGATGAGCTGATGCTGCCGCAGGAGTTCAAGCTCAATCGCCGCCGTTTGGCACAGGCCTATGCGGCAGGCGAGCTGACGGAGCTTTCCGAAGAAAGCGGCGCAGAAGCGTCCGGGCGTGACGGCAGTGCGCTTGCCGCGCAGCTTCGCGCTCTGTTTGCCGAGGCGGTAAATCAACCGGCAGAGGAAATCGGGGACGATGCCGACTTCTTCCGCGACTGCGGCGGCACGAGTCTGGATTATTTTGCCATGATTTCCCGAATGCAGGAGGAATACGGAATCTCCTTCCCTTCCGCCGGCGGACAGAGCCTCGGCACGGTCAGGGAATTTTGTCAATACATTGAGGCGGCACAAGACCATGCTCTATAAATTCTGGAACGCGTTTACAAAAATTACCGCGTGGCCCGTGCAGAAGCTTATTTTCCGCACCAAAATTCTTTATGAGGATGCGGCGGTGCAGAAGCGCAGCATCCACGGGCCGGCGATCTTAATATCCAACCATACCTCCGTGTTCGACTATGCGATCTGGCTGTTCGTGTTTTTCGGACGGACGCTCCGCTTTCAGATGGCGGAGGTGCTGTTCCGAAAGAAGCCGCTGGGGCTGTTTCTGCGGATGCTGGGCGGCATCTATGTCAACCGTGAATCGCATGATTTCGGTTTTGTGGCGCAGTCGGAGCGAATTTTGGAAAAGGGCGGCGTTGTCGGTATTTTTCCGGAAAGCCGGCTGCCGCTGCCGGAAGAGGAACGTCCGCTTCCGTTTAAGCCCAGCGCGGCGTTTTTGGCGCTTGCGTCCGGCGTTCCGGTGATTCCGGTCTATACGAACGGCTGTTACTGGAGCCTGAAACGGGCTGTGGTCATGATCGGCACGCCGATGGACGTATCGCAGCTAACCGATGATCGCCTGAGCGACAAAGAAAACATTGACCGTGTAACGCAGGCAATGCGTGCGCGTGTGATAGAATTGGGGAAGAAACTGGATGAACGACGCGGCGAAAAAACGAAATAAGCTGTTTTCCTTCCGATATCTGTTTTATGATTTCGTAAAAATTACCGCGGCGCTGCCGGGACTGATTGCATTTCGCCCGAAGCTCCTGTACGAAAACGACCGTGCGCGGAAAAAGATTCGCGGCGGTGCGCTGCTGATTGCCAATCATATCGGATTTGCCGACCCTGTCTATCTGATGCTTGCGGTCTGGTATCGGCGGCACCATTTTATCTGCACGGCGGATTTTTTCCGCAGCAAGGCGCGCTGGTTGTTTCAGCATTTCCTCTGCATTCCCATTGAGCGGGAAAATTTCAGCATGGACTCCTTTCGGGAGATCACAAGCCATCTGAAGGACGGAGATATTGTTTCCATGTTTCCGGAGGGGCATGTCAATGAGGATACCAGCGGCGCGGTCGCGTCGTTTAAGTCCGGCATGGTGCTCATGGCAATGCGCAGCGGCGCACCCATTGTGCCCATCTACATTCGCAAGCCGGCGCACCGGTACAACCGTGTCGTCATGGTAATCGGCGAACCGGTGGATATCACCGAACGCTACGGTCCGCGCCCGTCCTTCGCGCAGGTGGAGGAGCTGGCAGCCCTGCTGCATGATAAGGAAACCGAGTTAAAAAATCTGTGTACCTGAGGGGAGAACAACAAATGCAGAGCAGATCGAGAGAAATTTTTGAAAAATACACCGATCCGGAAACGTTTGAGAAAATCCGGGAATATAACACCGTCAGTGAAATGTGGGAAAACTGTCTGCGGCAGTATCCGCAGGCGATTGCCATAGAAGACGCGGGCGAAAAATACAGCTATGCGCGGCTGGAAAAGGATGCCGCCGAGTTCCGCACACTTCTGGCTCGTCCGGAGGGCGAAGCACGGCGTGTCGGCCTTCTCATTTCCAACTCCTATGCCTTTGTCAAGGCGTATCTCGCCGTTGTCACGCTGGGCTATACGGCAATGATCCTGCCGGTTCAGTTGGATGAAATGACCGTGTTCGGCTGCTGCATGAAGTACGGTCTGGACGCGCTGGTCTATCAGCCGGAGCTGAAGGAAAAGGTTTCCGTTGTGGCTGCGCGTGCGCAGCAGGTGCAGCTCATCGCGTCGGATGCGGCTTCGGAAACAGCCACAGCGCTTCGTGCCTGCAAGAAGGAAGACCCCTGCGTCATCATGTTTACCGGCGGCACGACCGGCAAGAGCAAGGGGGCGCTGCTTTCCAACGACGCCGTCATGCAGGGAACGGTCAACGGCTGCTACGGCTACCGTGACGTGTTCTCTCAGCGATATCTTCTGGTGCTGCCCCTGTCGCACGTGTTTGGGCTGATCCGCAACCTGATGACCTCGCTGTATACCGGCAGCACCCTGTTCATCTGCCGCAACAACAAGGATATGTTCCGCGACATCGCCATGTTCCGCCCGACCATTCTTGTCGTGGTTCCCGCATTGGCGGAGATGGCGCTCACGTTGTCAAAAAAGTTCGGCCGCAATATGCTCGGCGCGGACATGAAATATATCATCTGCGGCGCGGCAGCCGTTGCGCCCTATCTGATCGGGGAATATCAGAAGCTCGGAATCACCCTCTTCCCCGGCTACGGCCTGACCGAATCTGCCAACCTTGTTTCGGGCAATCCGGAATGTGCCGAAAAGCCGGATTCCGTCGGTATTCCGTATCCGAATCAGGAGCTTCGCATCGAAAACGGCGAGCTGTGGCTCAAGGGGCGCAATATCATGCAGGGCTACGTCTCCGAGCCGGAGGAGCCTTCGTTTGAAGACGGCTGGTTCCGCACGGGCGATCTGGTTCGCCTGGATGAGGAGGGCTTCCTGTATATCACGGGGCGCATCAAGGAGGTCATTGTGCTTCCGAGCGGCGAGAACATCTCTCCGGCGGAGCTGGAGGCGAAGTTTAACGAGCTTCCTTTCGTGCAGGATTCCCAGGTTTTTGAAGACCTGACCGAAAACGGCGCACACATTCTTGCGCTGGAGATCGTTCCTCGTGCCACGGAGCTTCCCGCGCTGGGCGAAAATCCCAACCCGGTGATGATGGAGAAGCTACACGCGGTCAACGAGGCGCTGCCCTCCTATGCCCGCGTCAGCCGCATTGTCATCCGTGACAGCGACTTTGCAAGAACGCCCAGTATGAAGATTGTGAGATATCAGAAATGCAAATGAACAGAACAGAAATTACAGAACAACTCAAGGACATCCTCCTCTCCGCCGATCAGCGCAACAGCGACCGCATCGAAAGTTTTACCGATGCCTCCCGTCTGATTGCCGACATGGGGCTGACCTCCGTCAGTATGCTCTACATGGTCATCGCGATTGAAGAGACTTTTGGCATTTGTTTCGACGATGTCGGAATGACGGATTTTGTCACGCTGGGCGATGTGATAGATTATATCGAGAGGAAACTTTCATAAACGGCATACGGCAAAAACGCCGGTTCCGCTCCGAAAAAAACATACGCTCTGTGGGAAAGAGTTTGCCGGAGCGTTCAGAAACGGAAACGAAATGCAATGATTGTTTTATACCTTCTGTCCGGAATGGTGCTGCTGTACCTGTTTTTGATTGTCTGTCCGGCGGTGACCGCCTTCTTTTCGGTCTTTTCCCGCAAGGACGGAGTGGATCCGGACGAGATCGATCCGAGTCATTCCTATTACGCGCCCTATCTGCCGGAAATGCGTGAGGCGGCAAGCTTTCTCAGGGCGCAGAAAAGCACACAGGTCAGTCTGACGAGCCGTGACGGCATCGAGCTTGCCGCCGACTGGTACGACAGCGGCGCGGAGGTGCTTGCGATTTGTATGCACGGCTTTCGTTCCACGCCGCTGACGAGCTTCTGCGTTCTGGGCAAAGAGCTGAAAAGCATGGGCTGTGACCTGCTTCTGGTGCAGCAGCGCGCACACGGAAGAAGTCAGGGCAAGCGCAGCACGCTGGGACTTTTGGAAAGCGGCGATCTGCTTGAGTGGATCGAATGGGCGCAACAGCATACCGGCGCGAAAAAGCTGCTTCTGTGCGGCATTTCGATGGGGGCGGCGGCGGTTGCGCTCGCCTCAGACAAGATCCGTTCGGAAAAGGTTCGCGCCATGATCCTCGACTGCGGCTTCGCTTCTCCCTATGAGCAGATGATACAGGACTGCGGCAAATGGCATCTTCCCGGAAGAGTGATGGTTCCGATCATTGCGCTGTGCGCGAGGCTGGTTCTGCACGTGGATCTGAAAACCTCCTCCTGCGACAGCTTGGCGCAGACAAAAATTCCGGCATTTTTCCTGCACGGTACGGCAGACATTTCCGTTACGCCCGCGCAGGGACAAAAATGCTTTGCCGCCTGCGCTTCGGAAAAGGAGCTGCTTCTGGTAGACGGCGCGCAGCATACCGTCAGCCTGATGGCGGGCGGCGAACCGGCAAAGCAGCGCATACGCGCTTTCGTCCGAAAATATGTTTTTCGTTCGGAAGCCGCCGAATCAATCAGCGGCGCACACACTCGCTGAACGATTCTGAATCATCCATACAAAAAAAGAAAGAAGGGTTATCCAATGAAATCATTTGTTATCCTTGCTGATGCAACCTGCGACCTCAGCGAAGAATTCCAGAGAGAATATGATATCGGGGTCATCCCCGGTCACATTGAGCTTCCCGACGGAACGGAGATACCTGCCTTCCTGAAATGGGAAAAATACAGCCGTGAGGATTTTTATGCCGCTTTGAAAAAGAATCCCAACGGATATTCCACCTCTCCGGCGAACGTTGCCGAATTTTCCGCGGCGATGGAGCCCTATGCGGCAGAGAATGTGGGCGTGTTGCTGCTGACGATCTCCAGCGGCATCAGCGGCGCCTTCAATTTTGCCTCGCAGGCAAGAGAAGAGCTGCTCCGGAAGTATCCCTCGGCGGAGATTCGCATTGTGGATTCCATGCGCTTCGGCCCGGGCTTCGGTCTGATGGCGGTTTATGCGTCCATGCTGCGCTCCCAGGGAAAAACCCTTGCCGAAACGGCTCAATGGCTGGAGGACAATAAAAACCGCTTCCACCAGGCCGGCTGGCTGGATGACCTTTCCTTTGTTGCGAAAAAGGGACGCATTACGCAGCCCAAGGCCTTCTTCGGTACGCTTGCAGGCGTCAAGCCGATCGGTGAATTTGACTATAACGGTCTGACCACCGTTCTGGGCAAGGTCAAGGGCGCAAAGACCGCCTATTCCGTCCTGCTCGGCTACATGGAGGCAACCATCGAAAATCCCGAAGAACAGATCATTTTTATCGCGCAGACCAACCGTCTGCCGCAGGCAATGGAGTATAAGAAAATGATCGAGGAGAAGTTCCATCCGAAGGCGGTATTTGTCAACGATGTATTCCCCTCCTGCGGCATCAACATCGGGCCGGGTCTGATGGCAGCGTATTATATGGGCAAGCCCATTTCCAAGGATCTCAGCGAAGAACGCGCACTTTTCGACAAGTTAACTTCAGAAGGATAAATAATACTATGAAAAAATTGAAAACCAAGCGGCAAATGCTGCTGTACGCGATTTCCGGCATGGGCGTAAATATGCTCAACCTGATGATGGGCTCTTATCTGTGCAGCGCCCTGATTGCATCGGGCTTCGGTAAGGATGTCATCGCATACCAGACCTTCGCGCAGAAGGATCTGGTCATCGCGGCAGTCTGGGCGGTGTTCGGACTGGTGGCCAAAATCATCGACGGCATCATTGACGTTCCGATGGCATCGCTGACGGATAACCTCAAATCCCGTTGGGGCAGAAGACGTCCGTCTTTGATGATCGGATTTATCCCGATGGTGGCGGCCTATCTGCTGTTTCTCGTCGTCCCCAATGACGGCGCGACCCTTTGGAACACGATCTACTACGGCGTTGTGCTGTGTATCTTCTACAGCTTCTATACGCTGACGATGGTTACTTATTACGCAACGTTTACGGAAATTGTGGATAGTGAACGCGACCGTTCCTTTATCTCCAATGTCAAATCCGTCTGCGATATTATCTATTTTATCCTTGGCTATGTCGGCGTTCGCGCCATGCTCAACGGCATGAACATCCGCACGGTGGCGCTGATCGTGCTGCCGCTGTCGCTGACGATGATGATTCCGATGTTCATGATTCACGAGCCGTCTACGCGCAGTGGCGTTGGCGAAAAGACCGAATCCGTCAGTATCATCAAATCTCTGCGCTGCACCTTCCGCAACAAGGCTTTCATTCTCTGGATGATCGTCTATGCGTTTATGACCTTCGGCGTACAGCTCTTTCTCAGCGGTATCAACGAATACTTCTCCAAGGCCGGCATGAGCATGATCTATGTGATGATTGCCTCCTTCCTTCCCGTTCCGCTGACGCTGATGCTCTTTAACAAGATCCAGCGCAGGTGGGGCTTCGGCGTGTCCTTTACCTATGTGCTTCTGACCTTCTCTGTCGGAATGCTTTCCATGTTTGCCGCTTCTTATCTGCCGGCAGGCACGGCAAAAACCGTGATCTCCATTCTCTGCGGTCTGATCTGCTCGTTTGCGGTCGGCGCGTTGTTTGCCGTTGCCTACTCCATTCCGTCGGAGCTTGCCGCGCAGGAGGAGAAAAAGACCGGAATCGCCAATTCCGCGATGTATTTTGCGGTGCAGGGGCTGTTTTCCGGCGTGGCGACCGGCATCGGCGCAAGCGTCGTGCTGACCACCCTGAAGGACACCGACACCGTATTCTATCTGACGGCCATCAGCGCGCTCGGAACGCTGGTTGCGGCGGTGCTGATGCCGAAGCTGCCCAAGAGCCTGAAGCTGCTGGGTAAGGAGAAATCCGAAAAATAATCCCCTCGGAGCATTTTGATTCTATGAAAACAAAACGAATCGACGGCCTGCTGTTTGAAAAGATGATTTTAAACGGTCTTGCCAATTTGCAGGCCTCACAAGAAGAAGTCAATGCGCTGAATGTTTTTCCGGTTGCGGACGGCGATACCGGCACGAATATGTGCAAGACGCTTGAAAACGGTATCCGCTATGCCAAGGCACGGCCGGAGATGGGCGCATATCTGAAGCAGCTCAGCGATGGAATGCTTCTGGGAGCCAGAGGCAATTCCGGCGTGATCCTTTCGCAGATTTTTAAGGGTATTTTTCTGGAGCTGACCCATTGCGGCTATGTCAATCCCGGCGAGCTTCGCAATGCGTTCATCCGCGGCTATAAGGTTGCCTATGCGGCAGTCGTGCAGCCGGCGGAGGGCACCATTCTCACCGTTGCGCGTGAGGGTATCGAGCATATCCGTCAGCAGATCGACCGTTCTACGACGGTGGAAAGGCTGCTGTCCATGTATGCGGCGGAAATGCGAAAAACGCTCGCCTATACGCCGGAGATGCTGCCGGTTCTCAAGGAGGCCGGTGTCGTTGACAGCGGTGCGCTGGGCTTTATCCTGATTATTGAGGGAATGCTGAAATATCTCTACGGCGAGGTTCTGACGCCGAACCGCAGTGCGGAGGCAAAAACGCTTCCGGAGGAGGAAGCACCGTCGCTCACGCTGTTCAACGAGAACTCTGCCTTTGAGGAAGGCTACTGCATGGAATTTATCCTGCAGCGATTGAAGTCCGACCGCTATACGCAGCGTTTTTCGCTCGACCGCTATCTTGAAGATCTGAAGCTTTACGGCAATTCGATCGCCGCCGTTCAGGACGGCAGACGGATCAAGGTACATATCCATACGCTTCGTCCTGCGAAGGTGATAACGCTGAGTCAGGAATACGGTGAATTCCTCACCTTTAAGCTGGAAAATATGCAGCTTCAGCACAACGAGCACATGATGCGTCAGGCTGCCGCGCAGGGAAAGCACAAGCCGCTTGCCGTTGTCGCGGTGGTCAACGGAACGGGCATGAAGGAGCTGTTTGCCGAGCTGGGCTGTGATTATGTGATTGACGGCGGCGCGAGCATGAACACCTCCTCGCAGGAGTTCGTCGATGTATTCCGCAAGGTCAATGCCGAGCATATCGTCGTTCTGCCGAACAACAAGAATATCATTCTTGCCGCGCAGCAGGCAGTGACGCTCTTCGGCGCGGATAACATTACCGTTCTGCCCACCGGAAGCATGGTTGAGGGCTATTTCGCCATTGCCATGGACGTTCCGAACAGCACCGATATCGACTTCCGCTTGCGCCAGATGCGCGAGGGCGGCAACAGCATTGAAACGCTGTTTTCCACGACGGCCTCACGGGACTATTCCTGCCATGAGATCAGCTGCCGTGCCGGAGATCAGATTGCGCTGCTGAACGGCGAGCTGGTCTGCGTTTCCTCCGATTGGCTGGAGGTGCTGCTTGCCGGACTGGAAAAGATCCCCGATATGGAGGAGAAGGAAACCTGCGTGATTTTCCGCGGCGCGGGGATTTCGGAGGAGGCACAGGAGCAGCTATCGCAAACGCTTACGGAGCGCTACCCGATGCTGGAGTTAAACTTTATCGACGGCGGTCAGAGCACCTATCATTGGATGCTCGGCGTGCTTTGAGGTGCGGCTATGACACTCAGTGTTTGGATCTGGATTGCCGTCGGCGTCATATTGCTGTTTTTCCTTCTGCCGACGATGCTGATGTCGGGCATAATTTATACGGTACTGCTCGTGCGGACAAAGCCCGAAAAATGGGACCGAAGCTGTAGTATTCCCGATGATGAGGAATATATGGGCATGTTTCAGGAGGGGCTTGCGTGGAATGAAAAGTGGAAGGAGCGAAAGCAGGCGGTGTCCGTTGTCAGTGACGGCTTAAAGCTTGCCGGCGAGTATTTTGACTTCGGCGGCAAACGGGCGGTCATCATTGTCCCCGGACGGATGGAATCGCTTTTGTATTCCTACTATTTCGCAGAGCCCTACCGTCAGGCGGGCTGCAATGTGCTGGTGATTGACAACCGTGCGCACGGCTTGTCCGAGGGCAAGGTTTCCTCCCTGGGCTTCCGTGAATATCGTGATTTGCAGGTTTGGAGCAGGATGCTCTCCGAACGCTTCGGCAATACGCAGGTCGTTTTGCACGGAATCTGCATCGGCGCATCGGCGTCCTTGTTCGCGCTGACGGACAAAAACGCGCCGGACTGCCTGTGCGGTATGGTGGCAGACGGTATGTACACTACCTTCTGCGAATCCTTCAAGAATCATATGATTGAAGATAAGCATCCGCTGTTTCCCTTCGTGGCGGAGGTCATGCTGTATATTCGGCTGATCTCGCACGCAAATGTGGTGACGGACGGCCCCGTAAAACGCATCCGTCAGCTTCAAAAGCCGATTCTCTTCATCCACAGCCGAGCCGACCGCTTCTCCCTGCCGGAGAAGGCGCAGCAGCTTTTTGATGCCTGCCCTGCGGAAAAACGGCT
This sequence comes from Oscillospiraceae bacterium, assembly GCA_016296045.1. Taxonomy (GTDB): domain Bacteria; phylum Bacillota; class Clostridia; order Oscillospirales; family Oscillospiraceae; genus JAZOXB01. Next base: position 766 of record JAEDKB010000037.1, on the reverse strand, counting down.
GGAATGGTTTGAGGTCGGTGCTCATTCCCGCGTCCGGGTGAACAATCCGGAGCGGTACGACCGCGTGATACGCGAATTTCTGTGCTCTCCGGCACTGTCGGAGCCTTCTGCGGAAGCTCAGACAGAGCCGATGATGCAATAAATTTTATGGAAAAGGAGAAAAAAACCATGTTCTGTCCGAATTGCGGAACGAATGTTCCTGAAGGCGCAAATGCCTGCCCGAACTGCGGCACCTTCCTGAATGCGGCACAGCCCGCACCCGAAGCACCCGTTTATCAGGCACCTCCCGCCCAGCAGGCCCCCGTTTATAATGCAGCTCCCGTTTACAACGCTGCACCCGTAAACACCGTTCCCTACAACACCACGCCGATCCTCGTATTCGGCATTCTTGCGCTCGCATTTGCCTGCACGTTCTATCTTTCCTTCCTCGGCATCGTCTTCGGCGCGATCGCAAAGAGCAAGGTCAATGCGTACCTCGCTCAGGGCTATCCTCTGGCCGGCAAGCCCAAGGTGGGCAGCATCCTCGGCAAGATCGGCCTGATCCTCGGCATCGTCCTGACTGCCATTTTTGTGATCTGGCTCATTGTCGTTGTCATTGCAGCCACTTCGTATTCCTATTATTATTGATTGTGCTGATGGCAGCCTGTTTTCAGGCTGCCATCAGACTGTCAAAAAAGCCCGCAACCGTCAAAATCAGAGAATTTTTTTGGACTTTCCGCTGTTAGGACGATTAGCAAAGTCAAAAAGCTTTCCGAACTTTTCAGTT
>JAEDKB010000251.1 GCA_016296045.1 Oscillospiraceae bacterium | reverse complement strand
CTGTGTTGCAACAGATGCCTTGATCCTGCTGCGGTTCTGTATCTGCTCATAATTCTCTGCGTTATTCGCGGTTGTAAAATACAAAAGTTTCATGATTCCTGTTCAAACCAACTGCCCATGATTGCATCGTATTCTTTCGGTTCAACGTGCTGGATTCCTCCGCCGGGCGTAAATGTAAGCTCCGAAAACAGCACTTGGCCGTCATTGGCATACATATCAACTCTCACAAACGGGAACGGCGCGGAAAGAATCCGTACACAATTCAGCAATTCCGTCAGTTCCTTCGGCTTAGGCATACTCTCCGCTGCGGGATACCCCATTGTAACATCAAGACGGTTCCAGTCTGGGTCAAACGTTGTCACCGTTCTGCCCTTTTCATCAAAGCAATGCGCACAAATCATACACACCTGCCCGTGAAAGCAGAAAATCTTGTATTCTCTGAGTGTACTGCCGAAATCAAGGAACGGTTCGGCAAGGATTCTCGGACGGATGTTTTTATAATTTTTTTCTCTGCCGACAAGATAATAGTCTTTTTTGAGCCATTTACGGAACTTTCTCCGAACAGCAGAGAGGTTCAACTGATCTTTGTCGCGCACGATAACGTTATAGCCGGATGCGTGAGTAGCCTTCAGCACAAACTGCTTTGGAAAATCCGCAAAGGGAATCTCGTCAAAGGATTTATAAACGCCGAGCATCGGGATCAAATAGCTTTCTCCCAACTCCCGTGCGACAAAGCGCCTGACTTCATACTTATCGGCATATTTTCGATAAGCAAGCGTGTCATCAGACAGCTTGATCGCGCAAATATGCTCACTGAATTTTTTCGGCTGTTCTAAATTCGGCAGGCAGCCAAACGACAGATAATAAAGCGTTCGAGTATACGTCCGATCGCTGATCAGGCCGGTCGTCCTGCCGAAAACACAGCTATAAAGTTTTATCGCGGCAGAGCGCAGCTTCACATCTCAGCCCTCCAGCATTTTCAGATAGATTGCAAGTGTTTCTCTGGAATTCAGTTTTGAGTTGATATAGGTTCTTGCGCCAACCGACCAAGAAAGCCATTCCTGTTCGCTCATATCGGCAAACATCTGCAAAACAGCAGCATAGTCACCGCTGATCGGCAAGGCAGCGCCGGCTTTCGCTTCGCTCAGATCTTTCCACGGCGTTGCGTCACTGATGAGTGCAGGGCAGCCGTTTTGCAGCGCCTCAACAATCGCATTTCCGAAGTTCTCGGTCTGCGTCGGCATCAGAAAAACATCCGAATTTTGCAGAATCTGCGGAATATTTTCCGGAGCCGCCGCGCCGCAAAAACGCACCTTGACATTTTCCGGAAGTTCTTGGGCAAGCGTTATACAGCGGCGATAAAACGCTTCATCTTCAATCGGCCCGTAAATATCATATACAATGCGACCCTTCACCGTTTTGAGCGCGCTGATTGCGCGATCAAGTCCTTTGATCGGATGTACCCGGCAGACAGCAACCGCATAAAGCTCTCCCGCCTTTTTTTCGCGGGTACGGGAAACTTCCGTTCCGCCAATGACCAGGTTTTGTGCCGTAAAGACCTGCGCCTTGGGAAAATGCTTCTTGATCTGCGCCCTCTCCTGCGTGCTTGTCGCGTGGAACCCGATATTCTTCATCAAACCGAACAGCTTTAAAGCGCCCAGATAGAAGTGCTTTTTTACAGTCTTTCTGCGAAGCGCTTGCGGCTGAAGTTCCCCTCGCGGCGCAAGCACCGTGCGGATTTTTTTCTTCTTTGCATATCGGAGCGCAGGTATCGTATACGCGCCGGAAAACAGGCTGCTGATATAGATTGTATCCGGTGAAGCCTCTTGCATCGCCCGCTCCAGCGCTTTCGGAGAAGTATCCTTCAGGTAAAAAACATCACAACCAAACAAGCGGTTCTTTCCCTCATGGATTTGTGCATAGGTCTGCTTCGTACCGCTTTCATACGATGCGGTAATCACGGAAACCTCCATCTGAGCGGCGAGCGCTTTTGCCAGATTTGTCACACTGACCGCCGGGCCGCCGCGATTGACCGAGGGATAAAAGCACTGGCTGACAATTAAAAGTCTTTTGGATTTTCGAATTGTGCAGTCACTCATTTTTTCATTTTCTCCATAGCGTCTGTCCGTCCGACCGCATCCAGTATGGAGCTGCAGCAGATCTCAACGCAATAGTGCTCTTCAAAATAACGTCTTCCGTTTTCTCCCATTTCCGCCAGATTTTTTCGATGTTCCTGCATGGTGTCCACAATCTCGCAGAACCGGCTCACGTCGGACGATTCACACCACCAGCCGAAATTGCCGTCCTGAATTGCATCCTTAATATCCGTAACGGTATCCG
>JAEDKB010000250.1 GCA_016296045.1 Oscillospiraceae bacterium | reverse complement strand
TCGAACTGGCGAAGGTCGCCAAGAAGAACAACCTCGATGCCATCCATGACACCGTTCACGAGATGGCCCGCGACGAGGCTCGCCACGGCAAGGCTCTGAAGGGCCTGCTGGAGAGATATTTTAAGTAAGATTTAAGCCCATTTTTAAGAGGGAGCGGATTTTTCCGCTCCCTCTGACTGTTTACTTTTTTGCATAGATGGATATATGAAGGCTGTCAAATTGCAGTCGATAGAATACGGCCAAAAACGCTTTTACGATCAGGAATCCATACAGGACATACCGTGCGCTATCCCCCAAAACGACGCAGCTGGCAATGGCAGCCGCATATTGTGGCAGCAGCGTTACCAGCAGCACCATATAAAGCAGATAAAACTTTTCAAAGGCTGATCGGTTCTTTTTGAGCATTGGCTTGATATACCGCAGGGTTATCCTGTCACGGAGGGTTTGCTGCGCATGAATTTTCCTCGCTTTTTTTCGGTTCCTTTGCCCAATCAGGAAGTCCATCAGCAAACGTCGCGCATCGGAAATCACAACGCCATCCAAAAGAAGCAGAGCAATCAATAACAAAATCAAAACACCGGTCATACGTTCAGCTCCTTTGCTCTGAAATCATTATACCGTGATCGCGCGTTCATTTCAAGGCGGATCCTTCCATTCCCGATGCATCCGGCGCGGATTTGTGACATCATGCGGCTCGTTATAACGCAATCATGTAACAGAGAGGACTTGTTCACGCCTGATTTTTATGCTATGCTGGAAATACCAAATCGGGGAGATGAAAAACCATGGGAAAGAAAGCCAAGAAAAGCAAGAAGAAATCCAATTGGACTCCGCCGAAAGGCGCGTTGGCCTATTTCAATCCGTCTTCAGACGATGAATTTAAGGCAGAGCATCCCATCGGATACTTTTTTCTGGTGCTGCTTGGCATCACCGCGCTTTTGATGCCTGTCATCATTTTCATGTACTATTACATCGTTTATATCATGCCTGTTACCGACAGCCCTGCCTGGATGATTTTGGGCTGGATCGGTTCTTTTATCATCGGTATTGGGTTTTTCAATTTTGTCGGCATTATCATCAAACAGTATCTCGGACATCTTGTTTCCATTTTATCCTTTCTTCTCGGCGGAATCATGGTGGCGCTTAGCCTGTGGCTGATGTGAGAGTCGGACGGAAGAAGTATATAAAAATTCCTTGAAAGCCGTGCTTTCTTGTGCTATTATCATGACAGACAAACAAATCTTGTTTGATCTTAAGAAGTCGAATCACAGAACGGACACCCTTATGTGTCTGCACGGAAACGGGCTTTGCTGCTTCTTTCCCGCAGGAAAACTCCGGCACTTCGCCGGAATATAATTTTTCAAATAATTGTAAAGGAGATTTTTATCATGAAGTATGTATGCAATCTGTGCGGCTGGGTCTACGATGAGGAAGAGACCGGCGTGAAGTGGGAAGACCTTCCCGAAGATTTCGCCTGCGAGCTCTGCGGCGTAGGCAAGGATCAGTTTTCTCCGGAGGAATAAACCGTGAAGATTCGCATCAACAGGGATATTGTGGAATTCACGCCGGAACACGCGGCAGAAGCCGCGGAGCTGGAAGCGCTGTGGATCAAAATGGGCAACTGCACCGGCACGACGAAATCCTTACAGCCCATGGGGGTCTATCTTCCTTCCGAGAATAAGACCGCGACCTTCCACATCGAGGGTCTGAGCTTACAGGAGAAGAACGAGATTCCCGTCATTCGCGCGCCATACGACACGGACGTTTACTGCGTCACCTGCAACAAAACCCAGCACGTCAAGGCCGGCGATCCCATCCCCTTCTGCTGCGGCAGACTGATGGAAATTTTAGACTGAAAAAATGCTTGAGGGAGCGGAGCAATCCGCTCCCTCTCAGCGTGTCGAAAAACCTTTTCGGCACGCTGATGGACTGTTGAGAAAGGCTCCAAAGACAAGCAACTCACACTCGTCGGCGTACACAGGTACGGTAGAGTGTGAGTTGCGCGGTAAGTCAAAATGCTTGCGCAGCAAGCCTTTCGGCTTGGATGCCAGGAGAGCGTATATATGTCGATGCCGAAATCCGGTTTCCTGCCATGTCATCCTGAGCGAAAGCGAAGGATCCTCGCAGTATCGATAGCAAAAAGATTCTTCGTCACTGCGTTCCTCAGAATGACAAAGGGAGAGGGCATTACTATTTTTGACGGTTTGGACCTTTATCGACAGTCTGGAGGGAGCGGAGCAATCCGCTCCCTCATTTATTATCAAAAATATCCTCATACCGGACATTCAGAATTTTTTTAATCAGAATAATCTCATCAGGGTAAAGATGCCTCTGCCCTACTTCGA
>JAEDKB010000249.1 GCA_016296045.1 Oscillospiraceae bacterium | reverse complement strand
AATAGCGGTGTCTTTCTTAATAAAAACCAAAGGTTTTTATTAAGAATTAGTATCAGTCGACGATATCGACGGTGACGCGTTTGCCGTCGCGCTGTGCAACGGTTTTGACAATTGTGCGAATTTCTTTGGCAATACGACCCTGTCTTCCGATGACCTTGCCCATATCTTCAGGGGCAACGCGAAGCTCAAGAATCGTAGTGTCTGCGTCCTCTCTCTCTGTAACCGTGACTGCATCGGGGTTTGCAACAAGCTGTTTTGCCACGTAGAGCAAGAGTTCCTTCATCGTAAAACTCCTTCCGGATTAAAGGACGTTAGCCTTTTTCAGAAGTGCCTTAACGGTGTCGGTCGGCTGTGCGCCGTTCTTGATCCACTGCTGAGCCTTTTCGGTGTCGACGGTAATGGTAGACGGCTCGGTCAAGGGGTTGTAGGTGCCGATTTCTTCGATGCAGCGGCCATCACGGGGGCTGCGGGAATCAGCAACAACAATGCGATAGTAGGGAGCCTTCTTAGCGCCCATTCTTCTCAGTCTGATTTTTACCATGGGATATACCTCCAAAAATTCATAGGAATTGTAAAATTCCAATTTTAATTTATCGTCAAACCGTACCGGTTCAATGATTTATAAGGATTATGTTACGTTTTATTCGGATGCCGTTTTTAAATCACATACCCGGGAAGCCGGGGAAGCCGCCGCCCATTTTGCCAAAGAGCTTTTTCTTTCCTTTGCCGTTCATCTGCTTCATCATCTGCTGCATGGATTCAAACTGCTTCAGCAGGCGATTGATATCTTCAACCTTCAGGCCGCAGCCCTGTGCGATACGGCGCTTGCGCGAGGAATTCAGGCAGGCGGGATTTTCGCGCTCATATGGGGTCATGGAAAGAATAATTGCTTCCACATGTGAGGTGGCGTTCTCGTCGATTTGGATGTTTTTCAGCGAGCCCATACCGGGGATCATACCGAGAAGATCCTGCATCGATCCCATTTGCTTGATTTGCATGAGCTGATCGTAGAAATCCGCCAGTGTGAATTTGTTCTGACGCAGCCTTTGTTCCAGCTCAGCAGCTTTTTTCTGATCGATTGCCTGCTCTGCCTTTTCAATCAGAGTCAGGACATCACCCATGCCGAGAATTCTCGAGGCCATACGTTCCGGATGGAACGGCTCAATCAGATCCAGCTTCTCACCGGTGCCGACAAATTTGATTGGCTTGCCGGTAACCGCTTTGACAGAAAGTGCTGCGCCGCCTCGGGCATCGCCGTCCAGCTTGGTCAGCATCACGCCGTCAATATCCAGCCATTCATTAAAGGACTGCGCTGCATTCACGGCATCCTGACCGGTCATGGCATCCACGACGAGCAGAATTTCGCTCGGCTGAACCTCTGCTTTGATTGCTTTCAGCTCATTCATCAGCGTTTCATCAACGTGCAGACGACCGGCGGTGTCCAAAAATACCATGTCGTTGCCATGCTGCTGTGCATGGCGGATGGCAGCCTTTGCAATCTTCACGGGATCCTCCTGACCCATTTGGAAGACAGGAATATCCAGCTGACTGCCAACAACCTCCAACTGCTTAATGGCAGCGGGACGATAGATGTCGCAGGCCACCAGAAGGGGACGTTTGCCCTGCTTTTTGAACAGACCGGCAAGCTTTGCACCGTTTGTGGTTTTGCCGGCGCCCTGCAAGCCTACCAGCATAACAACCGTCGGAGACTTCGGGGAAATCGTAATTCTCTGATTTTCACTGCCCATCAGAGCAATCAGTTCTTCGTTAACGATTTTTACGATCATCTGGGCAGGTGTCAGACTTTCCAGAACGTCGCGGCCGACACAGCGATCGGAAACGGATTTGATAAAATCTTTGACGACCTTATAGCTGACGTCCGCTTCCAGCAGAGCGAGCTTAATTTCGCGCATTGCCTCTTTGATGTCGGACTCAGACAGACGACCCTTGCCGCGCAGCTTTTTAAACGCGGCATTCAGTTTGGCGGTTAAACCTTCAAATGCCATACTTTACTCCTTTAGGGAAGAAACAGCGGCAGAAATGCGTTCGGCATAGTGCCGCACAGTCGGATCAGAATGCAGCAGAAGCGCATTGGCCGCTTCGGAAATTTCAGCTTTCGCAGAACGAAGTGTTTGCGCTCTCGCAACGCAGCCGGTAGCCTTTTCCATATCCAGCAAAATAGCTTCGGTGCGTGTGATGGTGTCGTGCACGCCCTGACGGGAAATCCCTTCCTGCTCGGCGATTTCGCCGAGTGAAAAATCCTGGTTGTAGTACAGGTCAAAGTAAGTTTTTTGCTTTTCCGTCAGCAGGCTGCCGTAATAATCTAGGAGCAGCGACATTTGAAACGCTTCCCGTTTCATTACAGACACCCCCTAATGCCTGACCATTATACGATA
>JAEDKB010000036.1 GCA_016296045.1 Oscillospiraceae bacterium | reverse complement strand
TGCGGCGGACGACAATTTTGCCGGAGCCTACATAACGATAGTCGAAAGCGTGCATCGGCTGACCGTATTCCAGCATGACATAGTTTGTAATGTCCACGATGTTGTTGATCGGACGCACACCGTTGGCGCGAAGCCTCTGACGCAGCCATTTGGGAGAGGGCGCGATTTTCACATTGCGCACCATTCTGGCGCTGTAGCGGCGGCAGAGATCCTCGGCAGGAATTTCAACATCCAGAAGATCAAAAAGCGAACCCTCTGCGCCGCCCTTTACAACAGGCTCATGGTGCTTCATGGGCAGATTGAAAGCTGCCGCGGCTTCACGGGCAAGACCGATGATCGAGTAGCAGTCCGGACGGTTGTTGGTGATTTCAAAGTCCACTACGGTGTCGTCATTGCCGATGACGGTGTTGATGTCATCACCGGGTTTGCAGTCTTCCTCCAAAATCCAGATGCCGTCTTCAATGGCATAGGGAAAATCATTCAGGGTAAGCCCCAGTTCTTTCAGGGAGCAGAGCATGCCGTTGGAAATCTCGCCGCGAAGCTTGCCCTTGGTAATATGGATGCCGCCGGGCAGACGCGAATTATGCAGGGCGGTAGGAACCAGATCGCCCTCGTGGACATTCTGCGCACCGGTAACGATCTGAATCGGCTCTTCCTTGCCGACATCGACCTGACAGACCCACATATGGTCGGAATTTTCGTGGCGGACGATGGAAACGACCTTGCCGACAACCACGTTGGAAATTTCCGCATCCATGCGCTCATAGGTTTCCACCTTCTGACCTGCAACGGTCAGCGTTTCCACAAATTCTTTATCGGAGATATTGCTGAGGTCAACAAATTCCTCATTGATCCATTTTCTGTTCAGTTTCATTGTTGTCCCTCCTTAGAATTGAGATAGGAATCTGACATCGTTGTCGAAAATCAGACGAAGATCATTCAGCTTCAGACGGCCCATAGCCATACGCTCCAGACCAATGCCGAAAGCGAAGCCGGAATACTTTTTCGAGTCGATACCGCAGCCCTCCAAAACCTTCGGGTGAACCATGCCGGCGCCGAGCAGCTCGATCCAGCCTTCACCGTGGCAGGTGGAGCAGACCTGACCGCCTGTTTCGCCGGTTCCCTTGCACTTGAAACACTGCATATCCACTTCGCAGCTCGGTTCGGTAAACGGGAAGTGGTGCGGACGGAAACGACAGACGGCATCTTCACCGTACAGACGCTTAATCAGCGTTTCCAGAGCGCCCTTCAGGTCGCCCATGGTAATGCCCTCATCGACGACCAGACCTTCGATTTGGTGGAACATCGGAGAATGTGTGGCATCCGCCTCGTCTTTGCGGAATACGCGGCCGGGCGCCAGAATGCGGATGGGAGGCTGCTGGTGCTCCATCACACGAATCTGCATCGGACTGGTCTGCGTGCGAAGCAGTACTTCATCGTCATCATCAAAATAGAAGGTATCGGAACGATCGCGGGAGGGATGTCCCTCTTCAATATTCAGACGGGTGAAGTTATAGGAGGCTTCTTCAATTTCAGGGCCGTCAACAATGGTGTAGCCCATGCCGATAAAGATCTCCTTGACTTCCTGAAGCACCTTGTTCATCGGGTGCTGGTGTCCCATTTCTACCGGCTTTCCGGGAATTGTGACATCCACAGCTTCTTCCGCAAGCCTCTTTTCCAAAGCGGCTGCTTCCAATTCCGCCTTGCGTTCCTCCAGTCTGGCTTCCAGCTTTGCGCGTACGCTGTTTGCCAACTGACCCATGACGGGACGTTCTTCTGCGGAAAGCTTGCCCATTTGCTTCAAAACAGCGGTCAGCTCGCCCTTCTTGCCAAGTACGCTGACACGAACGGCATCCAATTCCGCGGCATTCTTTACCTTCAGCATCAAATCAAGCGCTTTGGACTGGATTTGTTCCAATTGTTCTTTCATATTGTTTCTCCTTTGTGGTTATGATACAAAAAAATAAGCCTCTCGTCCGATTAGGGGACGAAAGACATGCTTCCGCGGTACCACCCGCATTTCGCCGCAGATACGGCGCACTCTGACCTTTAACGGGGTGATCCGTCCGATCCTACTGGAAAAAACGTTCAGTCGGAAGCTCACGGGGGAAAGCCGACGCTGTTTCGGGCAGACGCTCGCAGCTACCGCGTCCTCTCTGAAGCCGTTTAAACAGTTGACATCCCGATCAATGCTTTTCTCATATTGTGCTACAATTCTAATACTGATTCTTGATTAAATAGTTTAATCAAGAATCCCGTGTGCGAGGCACACTCACATCGTGCTAAGGCACGCTGTGCCGTCTTGTGCAGAATCTGACGCGCCTTCGGCGCTATAAAAAGGTTTTTTAACCTTTTTATGAGATTCTAGTATAACACACAAATTCCGAAGTTTCAAGTAAAGATTTGACTATTTCAAGCTTTGCGATATAATATTTTCAGAAATGAAAGGGATTGAGGGATTCGGAATGAAAAAATGCAAAGTGAAACGGATAAAAACGATCGATGGCGCAACGATACGGAAATGGCTGCCGCGCCGTCCGAGGAATGCGCACAAAGGAGACTTTGGGAAAATTCTGCTGCTTTGCGGCGCGGTCGGTTATACCGGAGCGCCGGCGCTTGCAGCAATGGCAGCGGCTCGCACGGGAGCGGGTTTGATTTTTGTCGGTGTGCCGCAGAGCGTGTATCCCATTGTAGCAGGCAAGCTTTTAGAGCCGATGGTCTTTCCGCTTCCCGATGAAAACGGCATGCTGAGCGAGAAAGCAATTCCGGAGATTCTGCAAAGGCTTTCCAAGTGCGATGCCTGTCTGATCGGCTGCGGACTTGGAAAAAGTGAGGGAACCTATGCTGTCGTAAAAGCGGTGCTGGAAAATGCCGCTTGTCCGGTTGTTGTTGATGCAGACGGCATAAATGTTTTGCAGGGGCATATAGATGTACTGCGCGGCGCTGCCTGTCCGGTCATTCTGACGCCCCATGAGGGAGAATTCCTGAGACTTGGCGGTACGCTTGAAAACGGCAGACTTTTCGGCGCACAAAAACTCTATCGCGAAACGGGAGCAACCGTACTGCTCAAGGGACATCGCACGCTGATCTGCGGCGACGACGGAATCTATCGGAACAACTGCGGAAATCCGGGCATGGCGACCGGAGGCAGCGGAGATGTTCTTTCCGGCGTCATTGTATCGCTGCTCGGACAGGGATTGCGTCCGACGCAGGCTGCTGCCGCCGGAGCGTGGCTGCACGGTATTTCCGGAGATTTTTGCGCGCTGCGGTTCGGAGAGTACGGGCTTCTGCCGTCGGATCTGCTTCAGATGCTGCCGCGACTTTTAAAATAGGGAAGTGACGCTTTGCGGCGAGGGATTGCCGTACTGATGATGCTGCTGCTTTTGCTGTTTTGCGGCTGCAAAAGCACGGAAAACGATTTGCAAGAGGCCATTGATTTTCGCGCTTCGCTGGTGCAGACCGGCGGATGCAGCTTTCGCGCAGAGATCACGGCGGACTTTGACGATTATGTGGAGATATTTACCGTTGACTGCGACTGTGATGCCGACGGAACGACTCGTCTGACCATTGTTTCGCCGGAAAATTTGCAGGGGATTACGGCAACCGTGACCGATCGGGGCGGAACCATAACCTTTGACGGCTTATCCGTTGATTTTGGTCTGCTTGCCGACGGAAACGTGATTCCGGCGGCCGCGCCTGCGATTGCGGTTACCTGTTGGAGCAGCGAGTATATTGCTGCTGCGGGGACAGAGGGAGAGCTTTACCGCGTTACCTACGAAAAGGATTTTGAGCGCAAACGTGTGAACGTTGATACCTGCTTTAAAAATGGACTACCAATTTCTTCCGAAGTATGCTATAATAATCATAATATCCTGAAAATAGCGATTTCAGAGTTCAATCTCAACTGACGGAAGGCGTAAAATGGATTACTTAAAGAGAACGTGGGCGGATATTTCGCTCGATAATTTAAATCATAATTATCATGCACTGCGCAGCAGGGTTTCCTCCGACTGCCGTTTTCTTGGCGTGGTCAAGGCGGATGCCTACGGACACGGCGCTGTTCCGGTCAGCCGCCACCTGATAGAGCTTGGAGCGGAATTTTTGGCGGTTTCCAACATCGAGGAGGCTGCACAGCTTCGCTATGCCGGAATTCGGGGACCGATTCTGATTCTCGGATATACGCCGCCGAAGTATGCGTTGGACCTTTCCAAAATGGGTCTGCGTCAGGAGATTCACAGCCTTGCCTATGCAGAGGCATTGAACGAACAGCTAAAGGGACTCAAACGCAGGCTTCGGGTGCATTTGAAGCTGGATACCGGTATGTCCCGCCTTGGTTTTTTCGCTTATGACCATGAGGAAACGCTCGACCAGCTAAAAGCCGTTTCGCAGATGGAAAATCTGCTGATTGAAGGCATTTTTATGCACTTTCCCGTTGCCGATTCGATCGACGGCGCAGATGCCAATTTTACCCATACCCAGTTTGAGCGCTTTTCCGCCATGCTTTCCGCGCTGGAGGGCATCGGCATCCGACCGGAAATTCGCCATTGCTGCAACAGCGGTGCTTCGATCCTTTATCCGCAGTATGCCATGGATATGATCCGCCCCGGTATTGCAACCTATGGTATTCTGCCGTCAAACGATCTGCGCGGCATGATCGATCTGAAACCGGTCATGTCCCTTCGCTCGACGATCTTCCAGATTCGTGACTATGAGCCGAATATTACCGTCAGCTACGGACGCACCTATACGACATCTTCGGAGCCGGAAAAAATTGCGGTAGTCGGTATCGGCTATGCAGACGGCCTGTCCAGAAGCTTTTCGAATAATATTTCCTTCCTTTTGCACGGCAAGCGCGTACCGCAGATCGGACGCATCTGCATGGATATGTGCATGGTTGATATCACGCGTGTTCCGGATGCAAAGGTCGGCGATACGGTAACGATCTTCGGAGCTGACGGCGATGATATGATCGAAGTAGACAGCCTTTCGGGACGTTTAAATACGATTCCCTATGAAATTCTCTGCGGAATCAACAAGCGGATTCCCAGAATTTATCTTGACGGAGAAGATCAGACAGAAATCCTGCAATACATTGTCTGATGTTTCATAGAATGTAGTGGAGTTCCGCTGAATATTTTTTGCTTTTGCGTGGGAGAATAGAGTTAACGTGGTACATATTTCTTATGTGCCGCGTCAGACGAACTACGGAGCGTGAAGCAAATGGATACAATCGTAAAGAGGGGCGATATTTTCTATGCGGATTTAAGTCCGGTCGTCGGCAGTGAGCAGGGCGGAACCCGTCCCGTGCTAATTGTCCAGAACGATACCGGCAACAAACATTCCCCGACAGTTATTGCGGCGGCAATTACCAGTCAGACCAACAAGGCAAAGCTTCCGACTCATATCGAGTTGGAGGGGAAAAATTTCGGACTGACAAAGAATTCCGTTGTATTGCTTGAGCAGATTCGTACCATTGATAAACGCCGATTGCGTGAACATATGGGACGTCTCGACGAAGGAATGATGAACCGTGTAGATACCGCAATCGCGGTCAGCTTCGGCTTGCCGCAGGCATAAAATACGATCCCTCTCGCATATGGTTTGCGGGAGGGATTTTGCTATGGAATTATCAATCATTGATCGCGGAGAGACGGTCGGAACGGCTTCCATGGAATCCGACGGTATCTATTGGAAGCTTGTCTGCCGCTTAACGCAGAAAAAGAACAGCCCGATCCGTCTGTACGGCTTGCATTTGTGGCAAAGTGAGTACCTTGGCATCCCGGATGCAGACGGCTTGCTGCAAACAAAAATTCCGAAAAAGCATCTGCCGCACGGTGCGGATATGATTCTTGCATCGGAACAGCCAAACGGGAAATGGAAGCCCTGGGCAGGACAGATCGACGGTGTCAGGGTCGAAGCGGGACTGCTTCAAAAAGACGGCGGAATTCTGCTTGCTCTGGAGCCGGAGGAGGCAGTCAGATTTCCCGAATGGATCGAAATTATGGAAAAGGTACAGATGCCCGACTCTGAACGGCTGCTTCTGCGGCTGGATGAGGAAGGAAATCTGCCTGAGATAGAGAAAAAACTAGGGGGAACTAACAATGAAACGATGGATCGCGATGCTCCTGCTGTTGAGCTGCCTGCTGACGATTCTTCCGACGACGATTATTACGACATCAGCGACTTCGACGCAGCGGAGCAAGGGCGGCAAACTGATAGCGCTGACATTTGACGATGGTCCCTGTCAGTATACAAACGCTCTTTTAGACGGACTGGCTGCACGAGGTGCGAAGGCAACCTTCTTCCTCGTTGGACAGAATGCGGAATATTATCCGGAAACGGTTCGAAGAATCTTTAATGAGGGACATCAGGTTGCGCAGCATTCTTACACACACGCCTCATTTACAAGCCTGGGAAGCGGCGGTATTCTAACGGAGCTAAATCGTACGGATGAGGTTCTTACGAAATGTATCGGCATGCAGTCCTCTTTTATTGTCCGCCCGCCGTACGGCGCTGTCAACGAAAGCGTTCTCAGTACAATCGGCAGACCGGCGATTATCTGGTCTGTTGACACGGAGGACTGGAAGTACCGCAATTCGACAACCGTTTGCAATAATATCGTCAGCAATGCCAAGGATGGCGACATCATTCTCTGCCATGATATCCATGAAACAACGATTCCCGGTGCGCTGGCTGCAATCGATAAATTGCAGGCAGAGGGCTTTGAGTTTGTTACCGTCAATGAACTGTTCCGTCGCCGCAACGTCGGCCTTCAGGACGGCAAAGCGTATTATACCTGCAAGCCCAATGGTACCGACTACGGTGCCGCTGAGGTACCGGAGGTCACGACAAAGCCTTTTTATGGCGGTGTGGAGGTAACGCTCAGCGCGGGTGTCGGCGCAAAGATCTACTATTCGACCAACGGCATGGATCCGGTAAAGAGCGGAAAGCTGTATACCGGTTCATTTAAGCTCACAGAGGGAGCAACGCTGCGTACATTCTCGTTTTACAATCTGAACGGTGACCGCAGCAAGGAACTGACCAAAGAAATTGCCTTGGAACCGGAAATTGAACCGGAAGTCAAAGTAGTTGACGGATGCTTTGTTATTGAAAATCAGACACCCGGAACGGATATCCGCTATACTACGGACGGAACTGCGCCGAATGCGGAATCCCAAATCTATTCTGAACCGATCCCGTGCTATGACGGTAAATTAAGCTTCCGTGTATACGGACTTGGCATCGGGTCAAAGACAAAATCGTTCTATGTTTCGGCAAGAGGGAATCTCTTCCTTGACGTTCCGAATACAGAGTGGTTCTTTGATTCCATGGATCAGGCGGTCAGTGCCGGCTTATTCAACGGAACGGCAAAGTACGTTTATGAACCGCAGACCAGCATGACGCGCGCGATGTTTGTTACAACACTCTACCGTATGCTGGAGGGAAAGAATTTTACAGACGACACGGCGAAGCTCGCCTTTTCCGACGTGGAAGCCGATTCGTGGTACGAAGCAGCAGTGTTGTGGGCTGTGCGCAACGGAATTGTCAACGGCTATGAGGACGGCACATTCCGTCCTGATACGAAGATCAACCGCGAAGAAATGTGCGTCATGATGGATCGTCTCTTTAGCTTGATGCATGTGAAAGCGTCGGAAGCGGAACTGAAGTTTAACGATAACGGTCAAATTTCCGACTGGGCAGCGAAAAATGTTATGCACATGGTGGCTGCCGGAATCATTTACGGCAATGAGAAAAACTGCTTCGAGCCTCAGAAATTTGCTACTCGTGCTGAGGTTGCAACCGTATTGATCCGTGTGCAGAATTTCCTCAAGACAGCCGATTATGAATCGGAAGAGCCTGAAAACCCGTCGGAAGAGGAACCGACAGAGCCCGATGATACAGAAGAGCCTGAGGAATCAACGGAACCCGTAGAATCGACAGAGCCGGAAGAATCAACGAATCCCACAGAATCGACAGAACCTTAAAGCCAAAGAAAGTTTTTCCGGGAAAAAACAGACAAAAATTGGAAAAGCCGTGCAGGTTGCTCCTGCACGGCTTTTGCTGCTTCTCGCTGCAAAAGGAAAACGCACTATTATTGTGGATCTGTAGAAAAACAGCGGTCTGCCGGTGGCAGACCGCTGCATTACTCATGGAAGGGGAAGAGTATCGATTACTTCTTGAGAGATTCAGCAACAGCAACCGCGACGGCGACGGTAGCGCCGACCATGGGAGAGCAATGCGCAGCATTGCGGATGGGAATATAACAGCGGTCTGCCGGTGGCAGACCGCTACATTACCCATGGAAGGGGGAGAGTATCGATTACTTCTTGAGAGATTCAGCGACTGCAACCGCGACAGCGACAGTGGCACCGACCATGGGATTGTTGCCCATGCCCAGGAAGCCCATCATTTCCACGTGTGCCGGAACAGAGGAGGAACCAGCAAACTGTGCATCGGAGTGCATACGGCCCATGGTATCGGTCATGCCGTAAGAAGCGGGACCTGCTGCCATGTTATCCGGATGCAGGGTACGTCCTGTACCGCCGCCGGAAGCAACGGAGAAATACTTCTTGCCCTGTTCAATGCATTCTTTCTTATAGGTACCTGCAACAGGGTGCTGGAAACGGGTCGGGTTGGTGGAGTTGCCGGTGATAGAAACGTCAACGCCCTCCTTGTGCATGATGGCAACGCCCTCGCGGACATCATCCGCGCCGTAGCAGCGGACATTTGCACGCTCGCCCTCGGAGTAACGGATCTCACGGACGATCTTCAGCTCGCCGGTATGATAGTCAAACTGTGTCTGCACATAGGTGAAGCCGTTGATACGGGAGATGATCTGAGCAGCATCCTTGCCGAGACCGTTCAGAATAACGCGCAGGGGAGACTTACGAGCCTTGTTTGCGTTGCGGACGATGCCGATTGCGCCTTCCGCAGCAGCGAAGGACTCGTGACCTGCAAGGAAAGCAAAGCATTTGGACTCTTCGCTCAGGAGCATTGCGCCCAGATTGCCGTGACCGAGACCGACCTTGCGGTCATCAGCGACGGAACCGTCAATACAAAATGCCTGCAAACCTTCGCCGATCTTCTTAGAAGCTTCGGCTGCGGAGGTAACACCGGATTTCAGAGCGATTGCTGCGCCGACAGTATATGCCCAGCACGCATTTTCAAAGCAGATGGGCTGAATGCCCTTAACGATCTCATAGGGATCAAAGCCTTTGGCTTTGCAGATCTCGCGGCATTCCTCAACAGAGGAAATTCCATACTGAGCGAGGACGCCGTTGATCTTGTCAATTCTTCTTTCGTAACTTTCAAATAATGCCATGATGTCGTCCTCCTTATTCGTGACGCGGGTCAATGTACTTGGCTGCGCTGTCCCACTGACCGTAGTGACCGGTGGCCTTCTTGACGGCTTCATTGGCATCCATGCCGGCCTTGATGTTTTCCATCATGGGGCCGAATTTCACGAATTCGTAGCCGATGATTTCGTCATTTTCATTGAGAGCCATTTTGGTGATGTAACCTTCGGTGAGCTGGAGATAACGCGGACCCTTAGCCTTGGTGGCAAAGGTGGTGCCGACCTGACCGGTCAGACCCTTGCCGAGGTCTTCCAGAGAAGCGCCGACAGCAAGACCGTTTTCGGAGAATGCACTCTGCGTACGGCCGTAGACGATCTGAAGGAACAGCTCACGCATAGCGGTGTTGATCGCGTCGCAGACCAAATCGGTATTGAGCGCTTCAAGAAGGGTCTTACCGATGAGAATTTCGGAAGCCATTGCTGCTGAATGCGTCATGCCGGAGCAGCCGAGGGTTTCAACAAGGGCTTCTTCGATGATGCCGTCTTTGACATTCAGCGTCAGCTTGCAAGCACCCTGCTGAGGAGCACACCAGCCAACACCATGGGTAAAACCGGAAATGTCGCTGATCTGCTTTGCCTGTACCCATTTGCCCTCTTCGGGAATGGGAGCCGGGCCATGGTATGCGCCCTTTGCAACCGGACACATATGCTCTACTTCTGTTGTGTAAATCATTGCAAAATATCCTTTCCGTTGCGCTCCGTGAAGCGCAAAAAAATTAACCGATTTTGTTTGAATTCGTTTATTTGTCGATTTTCACGAATTCCACGCATATTATACAAAAAGACCTGCGGAATGTCAACGAACATTCTTCGAAAAATGCACTTTTGCATCCCGAAGCAATCAAAGATTTTCCCTTTTCCGGTCAAAAATTCCTGAAATAGCAGTGTTCCTGCAAAAACAGGCAGAGGAATTCATCGCGCAGTTTTCAAATTGCAGCAGGAGATTGGGCAGCAAATAAAAAGATATTGGAACATTTATCCGACAAAACCAAATAAATAAATTATTGAATGGAATAAAAACATTGTAAAAAATACCTGCTTGGACTATAATAACCCGTAGACGAAAACGGCTTTTATTAGGAATGGAGGACTTCCAATGTGTACAGCAGCGACATATCAAACCAATCATTTTTACTTTGGTCGGACGCTGGATTACGAATTCTCCTACGGCGATGAAATTGTTGTTATGCCGCGAGAGTATCCGCTTCACTTCCGCTCGGCCGGAAGCGTAGAAAATCATTATGCCATCATCGGCATGGCGTTTGTACCCGGAAACGATCCGCTTTTTTACGATGCGCTCAATGAAAAAGGTCTGGCAATGGCGGGATTAAACTTCGTGGGCAACGCCTGTTACAATCAGCATGCGGACGGCTCCGACAATGTGGCGCAGTTTGAATTGATTTCCTGGATTCTCAGCCAATGCGCGTCTGTCAGTGAAGCGCGTAAATTGCTTTCCAAGATAAACATTCTTGACGAGCCGTACAGCGAAAAACTGCCGGTTGCTCAACTGCATTGGATCATTGCTGACCGCAATGAGGCCATTACGGTGGAGTCCGTGCGCGAAGGCTTGAAGATCTATGACAATCCGGTTGGTGTGCTCACCAACAATCCGCCGTTTGACCAGCAGATGTTTGCGCTCAACAACTATATGAACCTTTCACCGAAACAGCCGAAGAACTGCTGGGGGATTCCACTGAATACCTATAGCCGCGGCATGGGTGCGATCGGTCTGCCGGGGGATCTTTCCTCGCAGTCTCGCTTTATTCGTGTGGCTTATACGAAGATGAACTCACTGTCCGGTGCATCTGAAACCGAGAGTGTCAGCCAGTTTTTTCATATTCTCGGTTCTGTCGATCAGCAGCGCGGCTGCTGCGAAGTGGCTGAGGGCAAGTATGAGATCACGCTCTACACCTCCTGCTGCAATGCGGATCAGGGCATTTATTACTACACGACCTATGACAATCACCAGATTTCGGCGGTAGATATGCATCGCGAAAATTTGAATGGCGATCAGCTTGTGCGTTATCCGATCATTCAGGAAGAGCAAATCCGTTTTCAAAACTGAGCGGATTCTTGAGCAGCAGGAAAATTGCATTTTGAAAGAGAAAAAAGGTATGGTTTCAATTCGAAGAATAAATCAGCATAATGTGTGGAGTATATTGAAGCTCGAGGTGGATGAGGCTCAAAAGCAATTTGTCGCGACCAACACGGAGAGTATCATTGAGGCATATACAACGATCATCGCAGGTGGAATTGCACTTCCTTTCGGAATTTATGATGATGATACACCGGTTGGCTTCCTGATGATCGGATACGGAGAGATTCCGGAGGATGAGAATCCAAAGGTTGCCAAGGAGAACTATTGTATCTGGCGTTTCATGATCGATAAGAATTATCAGGGCAGGGGATATGCAAAAGAAGCGCTTCGTCTTGCGCTGGACTTCATCAAAACGTTTCCCTGCGGGAAAGCAAAGCTATGTTATCTGTCGTTTGAACCGGAGAATGCCGTGGCTGCGCGTCTTTACCATTCGTTTGGCTTTGTAGAAAACGGTGAATTTGATGGAGATGAGATCGTCGCCTGCCTGCCGCTGTAAATTCGGCGGCAGCGCTAATGGGAATTATATTTTGTACATCGCGTTTTCGCACTTGCGTTTTGCCGTTTCTGCTGTTATAATAATTAGGTAGTTTCCAGACGGTGTATGATGGATAAAGCAGTTTCGGAGACTGAAAATCAATTTTTGCTGTTCTTTCCGTCAGTTTTTTGCGAAGGAAGAAGTACCGAAAAGCTGCCGGTGGAGCATATACGGAGTGGTATCGAAGTGGTTATAACGGCCCTGACTCGAAATGGAAAACCGCTTTGGTCGATTCATCCGCCGGAAATGCCCGTA
>JAEDKB010000248.1 GCA_016296045.1 Oscillospiraceae bacterium | reverse complement strand
AAACCACCTTCGGTAAAACCAAGGGTTATTTTCACTTGCAATCAAAAAACAGCCGGTGCGTATTTTTGCGCACCGGCTGTTTTGACAAGGCTGTTCATTTTGCGTTTTTTGCCATGGAGAGAAACCCGACGGTACGGCTGACGGGCGTACCAAAAAGCGCTCTCTTCCATTAGGTGGCCTGCGTTTCAAAGTTGGCAACCTTTTTTGTTAAATTCATATATTTCCCGAGCATATCCGCAGCCGCGCGGAAGGTGGAAGGATTGATGCTGTAATAAACCGTCCGACCGCGGCTTCTGGAACAAATAATTTTTGCATTGCTCATCAGTGTCAGGTGATAATACGCGTTGGTGCCGGTCAGCTTCAATTCCTGCTCAATATCGCGGATGGTAATTTCGCCCTTGCGCAGCATCAGATCGAGAATTTGCAGGCGGTTCGGTTCTGCGATGGCATTGCCGAAAACATCGAGCGGCGGGGCGTCGTGATAATGCTGCAATTCCTTGAGCGTTTGCTCATAACGCGTGCCTAAAGAGAGGAGAATGCGGTGATCATACAGATTGGTTCGAATGAGACTTTTGTGGACAATGCAGGTCGTGACATAAATCTCATCAAAGGCACTGCCATCGCTCGTTTTACCCCGGAAAGTTTCCAGTGTGTCCAGCAGCTCCTCGGCCTTGAGAGTTTCTTTGATTTGGTCGATCTCTTTTTGCCGTCTTTTATACAGCTGCGCTAAAATTTGTTCTTTTTCCGAAAGCTCTGCGGACAGACGCTCGATGACCGGATCCGGTTCTAAGAAAAAGGAATACAGGCTGCTTTTCAGGTCGTCGGAATACTTCGAGCTGCGGACGACCCGTCCGAGTGAAACAAGAGAATGCCGGCATTCCTCCACCTGCTCTTCCGTCAAATCCGTAAAGAAAAAGCGTATCATTTCGGCAATAACGGCGTCATGGTCGCGCAAAGCCTTTTGAACGGTGTCCAAGGAATAGTCCGTCAGGAAATGTGCTTGATAGTTTTCAAAGCAGCATTTGGACATATACATACGGTGATCGTCTCTGATGCGGAAAAAGGGCATCAGCTCTTCGGAAAAGGATCCGAATTCCAGTGCAATGCGATCCCAATGTTCCACATCCTCCTGCGTATTCGTCAGGTTCTTGATTACATAACTGCGGTTAAAATGCAGCAAGAACGGCATGAAGAGATCATAGGTATATCCGGGTTCTTTTACAAATTTCACTGGTTTCATACGCTTCACCGTGCCCCTGCTGCCAAAGCAGAGCCCTTCCTATTGGAGATACGCTCAGATTCAAAACGCTTCATCTGAATTTACCGACAGTATATCGCAAAAAAGGCAAAAAAGCAATCATCTTCATATATTTTTTACATATATAAAAGCGCTTTCAAAAAGTAAAAATATGCCCGAAATCAAAGCGAAAAACAGCCTTTATAAATGCACAATGCGAGACAAACGGGCGGATAAAAAAAGCGCCAGTGCCATTTTGATCAGATCAATGGGAACAAACGGCAGGACACACATCCACAGCGCCGCGCCGAGAGTATACGGATTGCCGCCGCTTTGCGTGACAAGCATAAATTGTGCTGTGCCGAAGGCGTAGCAAAGCAACAGCCCGCCTGTCATGGATAAAGCCGTGATCAGGAGCTTTTTTCCGAATAGGTGTGTCAACAGCCAGTTGAGAAGCGCAATCAGCATAAATCCGATAATATAGCCGCCGGTCGGTCCGAGCAGAACACTTATGCCGCCTTTGAAATTGGCAAAAACCGGGACGCCGATCGCACCGAGCAGAATATATAAAAGGATGGAAACGCTCGCGCGCTTGCCGCCGAGCATGGCAATCGTGACAAAGACCGCAAAGGTCTGTAAGGTGAAGGGAACGGGACCCGGAATAGCGATCCACGAGCAAATTGCCATGATAACGGCAAACATAGCGGCATACACCATATTCAGCGTATGGGAACGAACGGTTGAGGTCATAAAAAACGACTCCTTTTTAAGGGAATAAAAATCGGTATTACTATACCATGCGAATCTCTGTATGTCAACCAAAAATCATAAACAAGGTGACAATCAACGCCCGCGAGAAGACAATAAAGCGAAAAGCAATGAAACAGACAAGCAAAATATCGAAAACGAATGAAAACGAAGGAAAACGAAAAAAGCCCTTGACAAGCGGCTTCTCTGTGTGGTATAGTATCACTTGTCAATTTCATATGGGAGAGTTCCCGAGTGGCCAAAGGGGGCAGACTGTAAATCTGTTGTCACTGACTTCGATGGTTCGAATCCATCCTCTCCCACCAGAAAAGAGCCCACATTTGTCGCAGACAAATGTGGGCTCTTCAGCTTGTCAAAAAACCGCGCTGTGAAAGGATTTTGTGGCATACCACCGCCTCCCCTGTGTAATGGGGAGAGAGGGGTTG
>JAEDKB010000247.1 GCA_016296045.1 Oscillospiraceae bacterium | reverse complement strand
TCGTAACCGGATTCGGAAAACTCGAGCACTTCGTCGTAATACCGGGCGCACTGCTCTGTTGTATAACCCCGGATATCGGTATCCAGGGCGGAGGCAAGCTGTGCGGAGGTCATGCCGGAAAGCTGCGACTGCACCTGTGCGGCATACTGTGCAGTGAACTGCTTGGCTGCCATTCCGGAAAACAGCTCATAAATATCGCCGTCGCTCATCGCGGCCAGGTATTCGCTGATATCGGATTCGCTCATCCCCGTCTGTTCTGCCAGCGCCGCCGTCATTGCGGCTTCCATTTCCTCCCGTGTCACCGAAGACAGCGCCTGCATGACAGCCGCGTCGACTTGTTCCCGGGACGGAATACACATAATACGTGTATATGCCGCTGCCTTGCCCTGTTCATCCAGCGCGGAAATACAGGCTTTGAATTCCGCTTCCTTCTCCGTATCGGTCATACTGCCCGCGTTTTCCTTAAACGGAAGTCCGGTAAAAATATCGGTTGTGGGATCGGAAAGCTGAGCGTTTACTGCGGGTGAATTCTTTGAATGTTCGATAACGTATTCCGTAAGCATGCTTGTGTATCCGATCGAGCCGGTCAGCATGGAAGCAACGGAATCTCCGTTGGGGCGTATTATTCCGGAAACCTTAAGCGATATGCCGTTATCGTACAGATACCTGAGCCCGGCGTCGGTGTTACGCAGGTCGGTATACAGACCCGTACTCTCGTCAAGCCTGTAGCAATCGGAATTCAGTATTATGCGGAACTCCATATTGCAGATTTCCTCATATGACCACTTATGCTCCTCGATTTCGAGCACGGTCTTATTAAGCGCGGCATCGACCACCCTGTCAATATCGTCTTTCGACTTAAGCCCCAGCGCGTAAAGCGTCATATCGTCCAGCTCGTTGTTCTCGTCAACGACCAGCACTATTTCGTCGTACTGAGTCGGCCAACAGCCGTACACAAGATCGTACTGTTTTTCCAAAACGGGGCTTACCGGCCTTCCGTTATCGCCCGGAAGCATTTCCTGCCACAACACGACGGAGCCGGACATGGCTCCCGCGCCGCCGAAAATTCCCGATTCGCCTCCAGAGCCGAACAAACCGGTAAGATCCATTCCGAAGTATTTCAGCAGAATATCCTGCAGAAGTGATTTTGTATCCGACCTGATGACCGTGCCGTCGGTGTTTTTTGTATATACCAGCAGATCCATATCATAGGTATACTGAACGCCGCTCACGGCGTCTCTGAGACCCGACGTGCTGTTTTCGTCTGCACGCTCGCTTTCAAGAAACTCCTTAAAGGCCTTCAGATCGTTTTCTTTTGTTTCCATGCTGTTGAGCGAATTAATCATTTCATACATCATGGATTTCTGATATACCGCGTCTTTTTCGTGTTCTCCGGAGGTGTGCGCCTTCCCGATAAAGGTTTCCATCAGCGTGCCCATGTCCATATGATGAGCTTCCAGCGTAAGCGGATACGATGACAGCGTTTCCTCCTGAATGGTGTTGATATATGCCGTCATGCCCTGCGAAACGGCAAAAATCAATGCAATTCCGATTATTCCGATACTGCCTGCAAACGCCGTAAGCGCGGTCCTGCCTTTTTTGGTAAACAGATTTTTCAGCGAAAGGCCGAAGGAGGTACCGAAGGACATGGAGGGCTTCTTTTCCTTTTTGCCCTTTTGCGCATCCTGTTCCGGCCGCGCCTGATCTATTTTATGTTCCGCTTCAATCTCTGCTTGTGTGAGAGGAGCCGAATCGCCTTTCACTTCGCCGTCCAGCATACGGATGATTCGCGTTGAATATTTTTCCGCAAGCTCCGGATTGTGAGTCACCATAATAATCAAACGATCGCGGGAAATTTCTTTTAATATATCCATCACCTGAATACTGGTTTCGGTATCGAGCGCGCCGGTCGGCTCGTCCGCCAAAACGATATCCGGGTTATTGACGATCGCGCGGGCAATGGCAACGCGCTGCATCTGACCGCCCGACATTTCGCTCGGCTTTTTATTCAGCTGATTGCCAAGCCCTACTTTTTCGAGTGCCTCTTTTGCACGCCGTTTCCGATCTGATTTTGATACACCCGAAAGGCTGAGCGCCAGTTCTACATTTTGCAAAACCGTCTGGTGCGGAATCAGATTGTAGCTCTGAAATACGAAGCCGATGGAATGGTTTCGGTAGCTGTCCCAATCTCGGTCCTTAAAATCCTTCGTGGATTTCCCGCCTATGATCAGATCTCCGCTGGTATACTGATCAAGTCCGCCGATGATATTCAGCATGGTCGTTTTTCCGCAGCCGGACGGACCGAGTATAGACACAAATTCGCTTTTTCGGAATTTTAAATCAATTCCTTTCAGAGCGGTAACGACGCCGTCGCCTGCGGGATAATCTTTTTTGATATTTTTCAGTTCCAGCATTTATTATCTTCCTCTCTGCC
>JAEDKB010000246.1 GCA_016296045.1 Oscillospiraceae bacterium | reverse complement strand
CCAGCATCAAGGTTGACAGCGGATAGTAAATCATCGGTTTATCATAAACCGGCATAATCTGTTTACTGGTAACCCTCGTCAAGGGATAAAGTCTTGTTCCGGCACCGCCGGCAAGGATAATACCTTTCATGGCTTACTTTCCTTTCATTTTTCTAAGCAGTTGTTTGACACGCGAACCGTTTCGATAAATAAAGCTTTTTGTTTTCTGCTTTAAGGTCGGCTTCAAGCATTTTTCCACAAGCGGAACGAGGGGCTGCGTTTCTGCGGCTTCAAAGAAAGCTTCTCTGTTCCGATGCCATCGGACGCTGTGCGTTGTGGCATGATTCAACTTTACAGCACGTTCCAGATCTGTTGTGTGAACAGTCGCCTGTTTCCTCACTGCCGCCAGAAGTCGTTCGCCCTTTTCCGTATGCGTCAAAACCAGAGATACCCCCTGCTGGGATGCAAGTTCCGGATGCACTGTCTCTACGCCCCAGTAGTCGGCAAGCGTGAGATCGCTGACTCGCGCAACCGTCTTATACTGGCACTGGTAGCAGGACGGACGAAGAGTTAAATTCGCAAGGAACGCCCGTTCATAGGGGTCTTTTGTCGCAAGCTCGCGGTAAACGCTGCCATCCTGATATGTAACCTTCATGGAAAAGTCGTTCCAACCAAGGGTTTTATCACGGAAGGAAATGGATTGAATCTCTTTTCCGCCGTGTACTTCGGAAAGATATTTTTTCCAGATGCCCGGAGACGGAACACCGTGGCAAATAATATCTTGTGTATATAGATTGGAATACTCCTGCTTCAGATATTGCTTCAAAGCGGCAATCTGACAGGGCGTACCGGCAAAGAGGACTGTTTTTCCTTCCTTCAGAAGAGATTCGGCCTCGCGGAACATCAAGCCGATGTCGCTTTGCACGTACTTGGAGGTGCGAAGCTTTGCAATGTCCTCTTCCCGGTCAATGCGCTGATGGCAAACACGGAATTTTTCGTCAAAGCCTGCGCCGAAGACCGTTCCGCCCTGACGGAGGATTTCCGCTGCAAGCAGAGAAAACAGGCCACCGGAGGAACTGTTTTTGCAGATATCCGTATCATTTGCAAACGCATAATAGGCGCTGGTTGTTTCTTCGGGAGGAAGCACCTGATCCGCAGGACAGGCACGCTCACAAGCATTGCAATGAATGCATTTGGAAGCATCTATTTTCGGATAACAGAAGCCTTCTTCATCTGCGCAAAACTCCAACGCGCCTACTTTACAGGCGTTGAAGCAGGCGCCGCAGCCGGTGCAGTGATAGTGGCTTGCCAGCTTCGGCGTATTCTCCCGCTGCGCCGAGGCAAGCGCTTCATGCAGATAGGTCTTTGTTGTTTCGCGTTCATGGGAAACGACCTGTTCTGCATTTAAAAACGAGATTTCATCAACTCGCACATCCTTGTCCAAGGGGAATTTCCGATGCTCCAGTCCGGTTTTTTTCAGGACGGAAGCAATGCGGGAGGACATGGAGGAGCCGCCCTCAATGCGTTCAAAGACCACAAAAGGAACCTGAAGGTTGATTGAAAAAGCGGTGCCGTGGAAGGAGTCCGTAAAGACCGCTTTTGCGTTTGCAAGCAGCCACACAAACTCCCGCGGCTCAATATCATAATACCGCAGGTCGTGGATATCACAGACATCCACAATCTCGCAGTTGTTATCCTTTGCATAATTCTCAATATACCGCACATAGCGGTTGGTTTCATTGCCGAGAAAATAACAAAAAACATAGTCTGTTTTCGGATGATTTTTCGGCTCCTTTGCATAGGAAAGCCATTGTTCCTTTGTGAGCGCAAACGTGGGGTCAAGCAACACCTTTGCTTCCCTGCCTGTCAGCTCTTTCACAATTTTCGCCCCGGCATCCTCGCGAACGGAAAGGTGCGGAATCGAATTGAGCCAGCGGCGAAAATCGGCGCAACGCTGCTTCGGGAGCTTGGAAATGCCGAAGCTGGGTGCCAGCGCAATGCGCTTGTGTTCCGGAGCAAATTGTAAAAAGTCCACAGAGGAGGTTGTCCAGTAATTTGGATTCCAAACCTGATCGCTGCCGGTAATAAAGGCATCGTATTCGGAAATCATTGCCGTGTCATGCCGTTCGCGGTTAATGGGTCTCGGATCCGCGTTCATCGTTTCTGCTCTGCAAACAGCAAAATTTGCTTTTCGGCGTTCTTTTGCCAATTTGAAGGCATCTACATTCTGCTTTGCATTTTTGAAACCTCTTCCGCTGCAATCACGGTCGTTTTTGCAGCCGTAAGCATATGCTTTGGTCGTTCTTATATAGGCATCAATGTAGGAAGGCCGAAGCTTTTTCCATATCGGCACCTCTCTCCATGCATATGCACCGGTGGGGAATCCATATTTGGTTGTGTTGTTCAGCGTATACGGCTCATAGCCCTGCTCTTTCAAAAGCTGCTGTACAGCATAGTTTTGCAGTACAT
>JAEDKB010000245.1 GCA_016296045.1 Oscillospiraceae bacterium | reverse complement strand
TTTTGGAAATTGTTCTTGAAATCGGGCTGTTTATCTATCAGATTCTCCACAGCAATAAGCCGGTGCGCAGCTTGCTGAGCCTGGCGGTGATGGCGGTGATGATCCCTCTGCTGTTCTCCGTTTCCCAGGCAGATCCCGATAATATAGGGGACGCATTTCTGCTGGGCGCACCGTGGCTCATATTTGCCGCTGCCATTTTCCTTGCGGCAGTTCACTTTGCCATTGCTCTGCCGCGGGAATACCGCCGAAAAAAGAACGAGCTCACGCCGTTCTCCATTAAGGAAGCAACGGATAAGCTGCCTATGGGCATTTGCTTTGCCGACCCGAACGGCAGGATCATCCTGTGCAACAACCGTATGCGCAGGCTGTCCTTTGCCCTTTGCGGCCACGAGCTGCAAATCAAAAGCGATATGGAAAATGCCCTGAGCGTGCCGGACAGATCCGTAACCGTCAAGGATGATTGCTACATCCTGCCCGACAAGACCGTCTGGCAGTTTCGCACACAAAATATCACCGTGGACGGCGATGACCGCTGGCAGCAGATAACGGCGCATAATGCAACCGAGCTGTATAACGGCTACCAAAAGCAAGAGGAAATAAATAAAGAACTGGCAGAAGTCAATCGAAAGCTCAGGAAGATGTACGCTCGCATGGAGGACGATGTCAAAGAAAAGGAAAGCCTTGACCTAAAGGTCTATATTCACGATACCATCGGGCGAAGCCTCCTGACCATCCGTGACATCATAGACAGCGGAGAGGATACCGAGCGAAAGCTTGAGGCGCTGCAAAATGCCATCGGTATGCTGGCAAGCAACCGTGTCACCTCTGTCAGCACAATGGACGAGGTAAAAAGAACCGCACGGCAGCTTGGCGTGGCTGTAAAAATCGACGGCTACCTGCCCCGTGATACCGCAGCCGAGGAACTGACCGTTGCTGCCGCCAAGGAGTGCGTGACCAACTGCATCAAGCACGCAGACGGGAATGAGGTATATATCCGCATTGCCCAGCGCGGCGAACGCTATGATGTTACCATAACCAACAACGGCAAAATACCCACAGAGCCAATCAAGGAAGGCAGCGGTCTGTCAACGCTTCGCCGCAGTATTGAAAGCTCCGGCGGTGAAATGCATATTTCGCACAATCCACGCTTTGCTCTTCTGATTACGATTCCCGCAAAGGAGATCAGCTTATGATAAACACCATACTTGTAGAGGATGATTTATATATCCAAAAGCACTTTGTCGATCGTCTTGCGGCAGACGGCGAGTTTCATCTTGTCGGCGTTTTCCGTGACGCCTTTGAAGCGGAAAAGCACTGCGACGCCACCGTAAAGCTCGTCCTTATGGATGTGCAGACGCAGCACAAGCACTCCGGTCTTGCCGCCGCGGAGCGCATCAAAAAGACATTTCCGCAAATCAAAATCGTTGTGGCTACCTCGCTTGTCGATCCCGAGGTTTTGCGAAGAGCCAAAATGGGTGCAGCCGACAGCCTGTGGTATAAGGACCACGGCACAGAGGATCTGATGAGCGTGGTAAAGCGCACCCTGGCAGGGGAAAAGGTATTCCCCGATATCGCTCCGGCCATTGAAATGGAGGGTACGATGTCCGATGCTTTCTCGCCCCGGCAGTTAGACATCCTGCGCCTTTATATAAAGGGCTTTACCTATCAGGAGATTGCCGATAAGCTGGGCATTTCTAAAAACGGCGTTCGCTGGAATCTGGACGATATGGTGGAAAAGGGCGGCTTTGAAAGCAGAGAAGCGCTGGTCGCAACCGCCATTGAAAACAAGCTCATGGTAACCACCTTAAAAGACGAATAAGAGAAACTGAACCCCTTGGCTGTACGGTCAAGGGGTTTCTCGCGCCCAAAAGGCAAAAAAATTTTGAAAAAACCGAAATTTTTCTTCTGTTACTGGCACAAGTGCCAGTGACAAGCGCCAAAAAATCCGTACAATAGATACTGTAAGATTAGGGTTGTGCTTTTAGAAGGTGGTGATGAATGATGAAAAAAATCGTTCTGGACATTCAGAGCGATATCCATGCGCACACCATGGAGCGAATGCTGATGCAAAAATTGGACGATTGCCAAGTTGTGATTTCCGAGTCGCCGGACGCAACCGCCGAGTGGTGCAAAACGCATCGACCGGATGTGCTTTTAATGGAGGTCAAGGCGTATTCGCCCTGGATGTTCAAAGAACGAATGGCAATCCGTGACAAGGTAAAACGGAACACGGAAAACTGCCGGGTCATTCTCTTTGTGGATGACGATACAGACGGAGAGTTGACCGAAAAGGTACGGCAGGCAAAGCGCGAGGGTCTGATAGACGCTTTTCTCTTCGGTTCGGTATCCGAAAACTACTTTGCTTCGGTCATCGACAGCGTTTAAATCAGGCAACACAAAACGCATAAAAATCTTCAAAATGATTTTGAGGGAGGAAATAATAGTATGACAAAAACGAACACA
>JAEDKB010000035.1 GCA_016296045.1 Oscillospiraceae bacterium | reverse complement strand
GGATAATCCTTGCAGATGTTTTTCATTTCAACCAGCATCAGCCGACCCCTCCGACCTGTGCGTCATCATAGTATTCTTCCTCATAAGCCTCCGTAGCAACCGGTGTTTCCGCAATGGGCGCACCCTCACGGATTCCCTCCTCCGGGAAAGCGATCCGATCCGTTCCGGTCAAGCCCGAAACAATTTCATATAAGAACATTTCTTCATCGATACTGCCAATGACTACTTCACGCTTTTCAATCTTATCGTTTTTATCCGCTGCCCAAACATAGTAGCCCTCTTCCTCCGAACCGGCAACATACGATGCATTCAGCCAAAGTCCGCTCTGCACATCGTTCTGACCGGCATCCGGCTCAATATACACATGCTGGCCGAGCAGCAAGTCGTCCGTGTTTTCCAACTGAACATAAAACGGATAGCTGCTGGAGGAGGTCATTTCATCGCTCATGCCGTAATTATTATTGTTCTGGGATTCGTCCGGTGTGCTCTCAATCAGCTCGATCATACCGTGCCACGTCTGTTCGCTGTCGATTCGCGAACGGATGATGACAGACTGCCCCTCAAAGAAATCTCTGCGGTTCAGCTCGTTGACGGTTCCTTTGATGCGGTAGGCACCCTCCTCAATCAGTACGATATATGGCAGCGCGGCACCCGTCATCTCATCCACTGCGCCGTTTTCATTGATCGACTTGACTTTTCCGCTGATGGGAGCTCTGACCTCACCGTCTCCGATGGAGGTTTTCATGCTTTCCAGTTCGCGTTCCTTTACGGAAATATTATACTCGGCCTCCAGCTTGTCCGTCTCCAGGGTCTGAATGCGAATGGTATAGGAAAGCTGGTCGGAAGAAGAAGCATATTTCTTCTCATTTTCCAGCTCTTTGATCTGTTCCTCAATGTCAGTAACACTGTTTTTCAGTTGTTCAAGCTCCAGCTCCGCTTTATCGATGGTAAGCTTCGCTTCTTCCATGTCGTAAACAAACAACACGTCTCCCTCGGAAACATTCTGACCGGCTTCCACCTTCAGTTCCGAAATCTTCCGTTCTGCGTCCCTCTCGATTTTTGTCTCATTCTGAGCCACTACGATACCGGAGCAGACATTATATTCTCCGGCAGCACTATAGCCCATAATCTCATTCACGGACTGCACATAAACAGACGGAAGCGTCTCGCCGCATCCCGATACAAACATCAGGACGAGAATCAAAATAAAGATAAAAATTCCTTGCTTTTTCATAGCAACCTCCAGTGATTATCCTTAAAAAATCGTCACATAATATATCAGACGAAACATTCGGCAAAATGTTCCGGCTTTTATACCGCTTCTTAGCAAAAAGCTTTTTTCAAGAATCAGTATCAGAGTTATCATTCAATCCTTCTACAATTGAAATTGTACAAATCACATCATTTTTATTCTATACCCTGTATCGCACTTTTTCAACCAAAATTTTGCCTTTCTCATCCTACGGTCAGAAACAAAAAGGCGCTGTCTCAAAATGACCGAAACAATCATATGAGACAGCACCGAAAAAACGGTTCAATCCCGGATGGTCAAAACCGCGGCGCTTATTGGAATTGATTGATGAAACGCATGAACATGGCGGCGACCTGCGCTCTTGTTGCACCGTTCTGCGGTTCAAGATAACTTCCGTCCGCATATCCGTTTCCGTTGACCAATCCAACTTCCGTCGCCCAGCACAGGGACTCATAGGCCCAATCGCTGACCTTCTCCTCATCCGGGAAGCTTGAAAGATCGACGGAGAAGGAGGTGTCGTAGGTTTTAAAGGAGGCATAGCGATAAAAGATCGCAGCAATTTGCTCTCTGGAAATGTCGTCTTCGGGGTAAAACAGATTGTGCTCCGCACCGGTAACGATTCCGTTTTCCGCCGCCCAGACAACCGCCTCCGAATACCATGTGCCGTCCTCCACATCGATAAAAGGATTTTCGGCGGTTACGGCAGGCGTTCCCTCCAAACGATATAACACCGTTACGAGCATCGCGCGCGTCATCGTCTTGTTCGGAGAGAAGCTTGTTGCGGATTCTCCGAAAAACAATCCGTTGCTGATACAGAAATCAATTCCGATATGCGCCCAATTATAAGGCGCCGGATCATCCTCAAAAACGGCACCCGGGCAATTGGCTCCGCCGTCACACATGCCGGGAACATAGCTCTGATCTTTTTGTCCGCACAGGGAGCAGAAGCCCTCTGCAAAGCTGTGGACAAGCGTATCGACATACGCGCCGCAATCAGAAGCGCCGCAAACCGTGCAGATATGCTCCGTATACCCTTTTTGCGTGCAGGTCGGAGCAACAATGACAGCTTCATACGCATGGGAGTTTTCCGAGCATCCGCTTTCCCAACAGGCATATACCGTTCGACTCTCAAAGTCGGAGTAAACCGTGTCCTTTGAAATATATTCTGTTCCGGATTCGTCGAATGACCAGCCGAGGAAAATATATCCCGCTCTGACAGGAATCGGTAACTCGCCGATCACACTGCCGTACGTTACACGGCGCTGTCTATCCGATACAGTGCCGTCACCGGCATCAAAATTCAGCAAATAATCCGGAGGCAGCACCGTAACGGAACACTCCGCTGAGAACTGACCGAAGGAAACCGTAAGCGTTTGATGCCCGATTTGATACGGGTCAAATCCCGTAACGGTCAGTCCCTCCGAAACAGAATAACCGATATCATCGCCATAGTCGATTCTGAATGCCAGTGCGTCCGTGTCCGGCGCACTGCCGTAAGGAAGTTCTGTTTCTTGAATACCTTCAACCTGAAGCTGTTTCTGCGTTTGGTATGCGGGCAAATCCTCCTGCTTTATCGATCCGTCCAAAAGGCTTTCCAGCAAAGACACATCGTCCTGATCGATATCGCCGTCAGCGTCGATATCGGCAAGAAATGCGTCCGTTTGATCCAATTCAATTTCTCCATCGACGCAAGCTGTCATTTTCATAAGATCCGTGTCGGAGATGACACCGTCAAAATTCAGATCACCAAACACTATGGCAGATGAAGCCGACCACATGGCGTAAAGCGTCAAATCCTGCGTGATTTCCGCACCAAGCGCGTAGTAATTGCCAAGCGGCGCACCAAAGCTGTCATAATCCGGTGAATCATACCATCCAATAAAGCGACAGTCTTCCTTTGTCGGAATGACCTCATCACCCAAAACGCACCGGTCATATTGCGCAAAAAGCGTAATCGGAGCACTCACACAGCAGTATTCACCGCTCAAATAGGTTTCCCCTGTGCCGTCTGCCTTGGTGTTCCATGAGGTGAAGTTCTGAAAACAGCGCTTCGTACACTCAGACATTTCCCCGCCGTTTGCATCAAACAGAACCTCATATGATTTTCCCTCGGGTTTTTCCGTGGAAAGGAAAACACTTTCACCGCAATATGCCTTCTGCGGCAGCGGCGCGCCTGTACCGCCGTTTGCGTGGTAAGAAATGGCAGTTTCAGACCCTGTTACGGTAACATCGATCGTTTCTGTTGCAAGCTTCTCAGACGTGAGCGCATCAAACAGGCTGACTGTGATGCTGCCCTGCCCAACCGCCTGCGCCGACACAGTTAATCTGACCGTCTGTTTATCAAACGAATCCAGCGATGCGGAAAATGCACCGTTTGAAATTTCACTTTTTTTCACAGATAACGGATTGCTGTGAAAGCCCGCTACGGAAAGTTCAATCGTCTTAGACGGCTGCTCCGTCAGTTTCAGTTCTTCCTGCGCTGACTGCGCAGAAAGCGTCATCATGCTCTCTTTTACTTCCATTGAGCCGGAAATTGTATCGGAAAAATCGCCGTTGACCGTAATCTGATAACGGTATGTGCCTGCCGTCGGGAAGCATACCGAAAGCCAGTTTGTGTCGTTTCGGAAAGAATATGAGCACAAGATGGAATTATCCGGCCTGTAGACCTCCATGGATACCTTGTAGGCCGCGCCTCCATAGGAATCGTACAGCTTTCCGCTCTCCTCGTCATACAGCTTATAGCATAAATAATACCGGTTTCCGGTCAGGAATTGATCGGTCTCATCGCCCAGCTTGCTTTCCGACATCCAGCCTGTCAGCGTCGGAGGGTCTGTTTCAAAATGAAATACCGTGACATAATCGATTGACGGATGTCTGCATTCCGGACATAAATAGTTATAATAGATCGCACGAGAGCCGTCATTCGCCGTATTATGAGCATATGCTTTGAGCAAGCCGTCTTTGTCCATTCCGTTGCAAAGAAGCGCATGCTGATAGTTGTTTTGAAATGAGCAGTGGAAAAACAGCGGGTCGCCGGGCGCAATCTCATCCAAGCGATCCTTTATCGTAACCGATTTATTCGGATTGACCGGAATGGTATGTTCCGTACAGTCTGTTCTCTTACGAAGTTGTCCGACCAACGCCGTGCAGCTGGTGCTGAAGCTGTCACAGCCGCCGGCGTTCAGGCATCTGGAAACGAATTCGGCACATAAGCCTTTCCCGTCGTTCCAATGCTCCGCGGCAAAGGCCAACGCCGCATTCGGATTATATGTACCGGCCGCGTTTGCCTGAACGGTCGTTAAGCTGGGGAAAAATGCGCACAATATAGCTGCACAAAGCAAAATAGAAACAATTCTCTTTTTCATTTTCTCACTCCGATTTATAGGATTTATTTCAGAAAAACATTCTTCACGATTCTCATTTGTTTATTCTATCCTCTCGCGGAGTTTTTTTCAAGTCTTCTGTCAAATCATTACATAAAGTATTCCGAAGGGTACGGTTTTCACGTTTTTTCATTGACTTATGTGAACTTCGGTTGTATAATATTTGAGATTGAAACCAGATAGGAGCCATGCAATATGAAAAAAGCATTGATTATATTGCTTGTTGTTCTGCTTGTCGGCGGCGGACTGTTCAGCCTGTATTTCTTTGGCTGGACGCCCGAAAACCTCTGCTCTCTCGGCGACAGTGCAATGGCAAGCAAAAAATATTCCCGTGCCGAATGGCTGTATGAACAGGCTGCGGAAATGGCCCCCGACGAACCTTCCTATGTTTTAAAGCTTGCCGATGCCTGCATTGCGGACGGCAGCTATACCAAGGCGGAACGTTCTCTTGTTACCGCCATTCGCAAAGAGCCTTCTGCGGCGCTCTACTGTAAGCTGTCCTCTGTTTATGTTGCGCAGGACAAGCTGTTTGACGCACAGAAGATGCTCGACGGCATTTCCGATTCCGCAATCAAGGCTGAGCTGGATGCCATGCGTCCTTCCATGCCCGAATTTTCTCCGGCAGGCGGTCAGTACTCTGAATATATCGATCTTTCGCTTTCCGGTCAGGGCGGCGCTGTGTACTATTCTTTAACAGACGAATATCCCTCCACCGGAACGGATGCCTATTCTGCGCCGATTACTCTGCCTGCCGGCGACAGCCACGTAAAAGCCATTCTTGTCGGCGATAACGGTTTGGTCAGCCCCTTGGCGGAAATGGATTATCTGATCGTCGGTGTTGTCGAGGAAGTTACGTTTGCCAGTTCGGAATTTGAAGAATTTATCCGCGAAATGCTCTACATTCCGCGTACAAGTCCGGTCATGACAAGTGATCTCTGGACAGTTACAGAGTTGGAAATGCCCGAAAATGTTACAGATTTTTCTGACCTTTTCCACTTTAAGAACCTGACCTCAC
The DNA here is from genome assembly GCA_016296045.1 of Oscillospiraceae bacterium. Classification (GTDB taxonomy): domain Bacteria; phylum Bacillota; class Clostridia; order Oscillospirales; family Oscillospiraceae; genus JAZOXB01. The sequence continues at coordinate 6,922 of JAEDKB010000035.1, read as the reverse complement.
TTGTAATCAACTACAGTACGATTGATGATTATTCTTTCTTTGCCGGAACACCCGCGCTGCAAAAGCTCAACCTGCACGGCTGCATTCTCACGGAGGATGCCACTGACCTGATTGGATCGCTGACCGATTTGACGGAACTGGATCTGAGCGACTGCGGAGTTTCCAATATTTCCGCGCTTTCCAACCTCACGCAGCTTTCCACGCTGAATCTTTCCGGTAACAGCATTTCCGATATCACACCGCTGACCGGCCTTACAAAACTGAGCGTTTTGAATTTGGCAACAAATGCACTATCCTCTCTTGATGCCTTGGCAGATGCCTCTCAGCTCACGCAGCTGGATATTTCCGGAAACGCAATTCCTTCTATTTCAGCATTAAGCTCATGCACCGGCTTAACTTCCTTAAGCGCAACGGACAATCAAATCTCTGATATCAGTGTTTTGGCAAATATGCCCTCGCTGCAAACGCTGCTTCTCACCGGAAACTCCGTTTCCGATGTCAGTGCGCTTGCTTCTTGCCCCCATCTGACCCGTCTTGAGATTGCAAACAACAATCTGACTTCCATTGACATTCTTGCAAATCTGCTTGAACTGACCTACCTTGATATCAGTCATAACAGCATTTCCGCGCTTCCGCAGCTTCAGACGCAATCACGTCTCCAGCAATTCTACGCCTCCTATAATCAGCTTTCCGATATTTCTATGCTGGCAGGGCTTGTCGGTTTGACCTATGTGGATGTGGATTATAACGAAAACATCGAGGATATTCTGTGCCTCACTTCTTGTCCTCTGATTGTTCAGATCGATGCCTTCGGAACGAAGGTTGCTGATGTAAAAGCCTTGACGGATATGGGTGTCATTGTCAACTGGGATCCCACCGTGGCAGACGGCGAATAAGCATATACAGAAAAGCTGAGCAGATTTTCTATCTGCTCAGCTTTTTTATAGTTTGACAGTAAGTATCGGCGGACTGGCATTTTTCTGTTGTTTTATCGTTTGCACTATGAAGTGTCAGCCCCGTCGAGCCGCTCTTTTCCTCAAAAAGCGCCGAATCGTTCGATAAGAAACCCAGCCGAAAACGCCGCCCAAAGTGTTCAGGAGGATGTCCTCCGTTTCGCTGCAGCCGGTGCTGAGAATAAATTGCAGCGTCTCTATGGTCAAGGATAAAAGCGCCGTATACAAGACACAGACAGCGGCGGACTTTCCTTTTGCGGCAACATACACCCCAAAGGGGTAAAACCAAATAATATTTCCCGCGAAAAGATAGAGAAAATAGCGCCACTGCTCTGCGGAAAGATATGTAAAAATGGTACGGAACGGAACCATCTCGATGCTTCCGGAAAAGAATTCATTATCATACCAGCCGCTTCGAAACACCGTGATGCGGAACAGCACGGCAAGATAGAGCCAGAAGACAGCTGCAACCACACGCCTACGCATGGTGATTCTCTAAAAGAAGCGTCAAAGCGGCTCTGCAGGCCTCAGTGCGGTTTTCCTCCCTCGTGCCGCTGAGCTGTAATTTTTGGCAGACCGTTCCGCTTTCACTCACGCAGGCGACATAGATTTCGCCCACATTCGGGTTCTTTTCGTCCGCGCCGGGGCCGGCGTTGCCCGTGGTTGCCAGAGCGAAATCCGCTCCAAACCGCTCTCTTGCGCCTTTTGCCATTTGCAGGGCAACTTCTTCACATACCGCGCCCTTTTCCCTCAGAAGGTCAGGCTCTACACCCAAGAACTTTTCCTTGACCGCATAGGCATAGGAAATCACGCCGCCTAAATACACCGCAGATGCCCCCGGCGCATCCGTCAGGAGCTTTCCCAGCAGCCCCCCTGTGCAGCTCTCGGCTGTGGCAATCGTCTCTTCGCTCTCCGTCAACAGACGGATGACACGCGCCGCCTCATCCATGATAGCGCACCCGAATCATTTCGGTATTTTGCAGCGCCCGCTCGATCAGGCCGTCAAAGTCCAGACCGGCACAGGCCTTGTCTACCTGCGCCTTGGTGGGCTTGGTCTTGGGATGTCGGGGCGTAAAGACCGTGCAGCAATCCTCATAGGGCAAAATGGAGGTTTCCATGGTGCCGATTTTGCGGGCGATCGTGACGATTTCCTCCTTATCCATACCGATAAGAGGCTGGAAGATGGGCAGTTCCACACAAGCACCCGTTACCGCCATTGCCTCCATGGTCTGAGAGGCCACCTGCCCCAGATTTTCACCCGTGACAAGGCAGCCGCAGCCGTGGTCACGCGCAATGCGTTCGGAAATCATCATCATAAAGCGGCGCATGATAAGGGTGAAGAATTCCTCCGGACAGTTATCCCGAATCGCCTCTTGAATTTCCGTAAATCCGACAACATTTACCGTCATTTTTCCGCAATAGCGCGTCATCAGTCGGGCAAGTTCGAGCACTTTATCCTTTGCAAGCTCGCTGGTATAGGGATAAGAGAAGAAATGCACACATTCCAATTCCACGCCGCGCTTTGCGATCATATAGCCCGCCACAGGAGAATCGATGCCGCCGGACAAAAGCACCATGGCCCTGCCGCCCACGCCGGTGGGAAGTCCGCCTGCGCCGGGATCCGCCGGTCCGTGGACATAGGCCGCACGGTCACGGACTTCAACATAGACGGTATACTCCGGATGATGCACGTCCACCTCAATTCCTTCCACCGCCTCGGCGATTCTGCCGCCGATTTCCTGGGAAATGCCAATGGATGTCAGCGGAAAACGTTTATCTGACCGCTTTGACTCCACCTTAAATGATTTCGCCATACGGAGGTCCTCACCGAGATACTCCATCGCCTTTTCAAAGATATCATCCAGATTCTTCTCACACGGACGGCAGCGGCAAAGACTGACTACGCCGAAAATATAGTGGCAGGCCTCCCATGCGCCGTCAAGATCACACAGGTCGTTCTCCGGCTCAATATAGACCGTAGACTGAACGATATAAACATGAAAATCGCCGAAGGGACGCATTCTGCGGGAAACATTGGTTCTCAGACGGTTTTCAAACTGGTGCTTGTTGCCGCCCTTCAGGACGATTTCGCCTAACTTCAGTAAAAATATTTCATTCATATCATGTCCTCATTTCTCATATAATGATTTTCAGGTAATTTTTATTTTCTCATGTTTTAAAAAACAAGCCGGACGAAGTGCTTCGTCCGGCTCGACGAAATATCTCATTTTATGAATTGATAGGTTCGGTACTGGATTGCCTCAGCCAGATGCTGCGGACGGATGCTTTCGCTTCCGTCAAGATCGGCAATCGTTCTTGCAACTCTCTTGATTCGGTCATAGCTTCTAGCCGTCATGCCGAGCGCATCAAACGCCTGTTTCATCAGGTCGGTACAGTCGCTGTCAAGCTCACAATATTTTCTAAGCTCCGCCGCCTGCATTTCGGCATTGCAGTGACATTGCGATTTTGCAAAGCGTTCTCTTTGCAACAGACGCGCCGCCTCAACCCGACGCTTGATCTGAGCAGAGGATTCCGGAATTGCATGGCTGCGAAGCTCTTCAAAATTCAGTGCCGGAACTTCAACAATGATATCGATTCGGTCAAGCAGCGGTCCGGAGATTCTGGAATGGTACTGATTGACCGATGTCTGCGTACAGGTGCAGCGTCCGGACGGATCTCCGTACCAGCCGCACTTGCAGGGATTCATCGCACAGATCAGTTGAAACTTGCTTGGATAGCTGATCGTCCCGTTTGCGCGGGAAATCGTCACAACGCCGTCCTCCAGAGGCTGACGCATGATTTCCAGCGTTTCCTTCTTAAATTCCGGCAATTCGTCCAAAAACAGAATTCCCTTATGCGCCAGCGATATTTCGCCGGGGCGCGGATTCGTTCCTCCGCCTGCAAGACCGGCCGTTGAGATGGTATGATGCGGTGCGCGGAACGGCCGGCGGCTGACCATCGGGCTTTCGGGTGTCAACAAGCCGACTACCGAATGGATTTGCGTTACCTCAAGCGCTTCCTCTTTTGTCAGATCCGGCATAATCGAAGGCAGCCGTTTGGAAAGCATACTTTTGCCGGAACCCGGAGGGCCGATCATGAGAACATTATGCGAGCCTGCAGCAGCGATCTCCAATGCGCGTTTGGCATTTTCCTGACCCTTTACATCCGAAAAGTCCAAAAGCTCCTGTATATCCCCGTCGGGAATCCACGGCTGTTCGGGAGGGATCTCTTTCTCCCCCTTCAGGTGTGCAATCAACTGCCTTACATCTGTAACGGGATAGACCGTAACGCCGTCAGCCAAGGTTGCTTCTTTCGCATTCTCCGCAGGAACATAAATCGATGTCAGTCCGGCCTTCTTGGCGGCAATCGTCATCGGAAGCACTCCGTTCACCGGACGAAGCTTTCCCTCCAGACTCAGCTCACCGAGAAACGCCGAAGGCTCCGAAGGGATTTTGCAGACGTTGGTGGCGGCAAGAATCCCCAGCAGGATCGGAAGGTCATAGAGTGTTCCGGATTTTTTCGTATTTGCCGGAGCCAGATTCAGCGTAATTCGGCTGACCGGAAACTTAAAGCCGCTGTTCTTAATCGAAGCACGCACCCGTTCTCTAGCCTCTTTCACCGCCGCATCGGGCAGCCCGACAATATCAAAAGCAGGCAGACCGTTGGAAATGTAACATTCTACGCAAACGGTGTATCCGTTGATTCCGTTCAGTCCAAGGGAATCCAATCGGCTGATCATGGCCGCAACATCCTTTCCTGCAAAAATATCATAAATATCATACATCAAAATCCATTGAAATACAACGAAATTTTCCCGGACTTGTGCTTTTTTTAAAGCTTTTCGATAAAAAAATACAAAATATATGATTTCCTTTGTTTTTCCGATTTACAAAAAGAAGGTTTCGTGCTAAAATGAATGTGTCTGCAAACAAATACTTTATGGAGGTATTTTATTTTGGCAAGAAAACTCAAAACCATGGACGGCAATACTGCCGCCGCGCATGTCAGCTACGCCTTTACCGAAGTAGCCGGCATCTATCCCATCACCCCGTCCAGCCCCATGGCAGACTATGTCGATCAGTGGTCCGCACAGGGTCGTCTGAACATCTTCGGCAACCGCGTTAAGGTCGTCGAAATGCAGTCTGAGGCAGGCGCTGCCGGTACCGTACACGGTTCTTTGGCCGCCGGTGCCCTCACAACGACCTACACCGCCTCTCAGGGTCTGCTCCTGATGATCCCGAATATGTACAAAATCGCCGGCGAGCTTCTTCCGGGCGTGTTCCACGTTTCTGCCCGTACGCTTGCTTCCCATGCTCTGAACATCTTCGGTGACCACTCCGATGTCTACGCTTGCCGCCAGACCGGTTTTGCTATGCTCTGCGAAACCAACCCGCAGGAAGTTATGGATCTCGGCGCTGTTGCCCATCTGGCTGCTATCAAGGGTCGTGTTCCGTTTATCAACTTCTTTGACGGCTTCCGTACCTCCCATGAGATCCAGAAAATCGCTGTCTGGGACTACAAGGATCTCAAGGAAATGTGCGATATGAAGGCTGTCGACGAGTTCCGTAAGCATTGCCTGAATCCTGACAGACCTGCAATGCGCGGCTCTCACGAAAACGGCGATATCTTCTTCCAGCACCGCGAGGCTTGCAACAAGTACTACGATGCTCTGCCCGCAATCGTTGAAACCTATATGAAGAAGGTCAACAAGAAGCTCGGCACCGACTACCAGCTCTTTAACTACTATGGCGCTCCCGATGCTGACCGCGTCATTGTCGCCATGGGCTCCATCTGCGATGTTGCAGAAGAAGTCATTGATTACCTCAACGCGCACGGCAACAAGGTCGGCCTCGTTAAGGTTCGTCTGTTCCGTCCGTTCTGCCCGGATAAGCTTCTGGCTGCCATTCCCGCAACCGCAAAGAAGATTGCCGTCCTCGACCGCACCAAGGAACCCGGTGCTCAGGGCGAGCCTCTGTATCTGGATGTTGTTACCGCCCTTGCAAACGCAGGCAGAACCGATGTCACCGTCATCGGCGGCCGCTACGGCCTCGGCTCCAAGGATACGCCTCCCGCTTCCGTCTTCGCCGTATATGACGAGCTGAAGAAGGCTTCTCCGAAGCGCCAGTTCACAATCGGCATCGTAGACGACGTCACCAAGCTGTCTCTGAAGGAACGCAAGAATGTTCCCAACACCGCTGCCAAGGGCACCATCGAATGCAAGTTCTGGGGTCTCGGCGGTGACGGCACGGTCGGTGCAAACAAGAATTCCATCAAGATCATCGGCGACCATACCGATAAATACGTTCAGGCCTATTTCCAGTACGACTCCAAGAAGACCGGCGGCGTTACCATTTCGCATCTGCGTTTCGGTGACAAGCCCATCAAGAGCCCGTACTACATCAACAAGGCGGACTTTGTTGCCTGCCACAATCCTTCTTACATCACCAAGGGCTTCCCGATTGTCCGCGATGTCAAGCCCGGCGGCGTGTTCATGATCAACTGCCAGTGGAATATGGATGAGCTGGAACACCATCTTGACGCAGCTTCCAAGCGCTATATCGCCAAGAACAACATTCAGCTCTACACCATCAACGCAATCGACCTTGCCATCAAGGTTGGCATGGGCAAGCGCACCAATACCATCTTGCAGTCTGCATTCTTCACCTTGGCAAAGGTTATGCCCGAGGAAGACGCAATCAAGTACATGAAGGACGCTGCAACCCATTCCTACCTCAAGAAGGGTCAGGACGTTGTTGACTGCAACCACCGCGCCATTGATGCCGGTGCAACCGCATTTGTCAAGATCGACGTTCCCGCCTCTTGGGCAAATGCCGAAGACGAAGTTCACGAAACCAAGCTTGAAGGCAAGCCCGAGCTTGTCAAGATGGTTAAGGACATCCTTATTCCCGTTGATAAGATGGACGGCGATTCCCTGCCCGTTTCCGCATTCAAGGATTATGTGGACGGTC
>JAEDKB010000244.1 GCA_016296045.1 Oscillospiraceae bacterium | reverse complement strand
CCCGCTCGTATCGGAAAGCCATCTTTCTGTATACCCTTTTAGGTCTGGCTTCAACCCTGTTGAGCATTGTCACTTCCCTATTATCCAGAAACCTGATCAACGCGATTATTGCTCGCGAGGGTTGGCAGGTCTTACAGACCGGAATTGCTGTTGTTCTTCTCGCTGTGGCGGGCATATTGCTCAGCGCATTTGTCAGCCGCTACAGCGCCAAAATCAACCTCCGCATCTCCATTGAGCTGCACGCAGAGGTCTACAGCGTATTTATGAACACGGACTGGTCCTCTTTACAGCAGTATCATTCCGGCGACCTGCTCAGCCGAATCAACACAGACGTTGCAACGGTTGCTTCCAGTGTTCTCGGCTGGGTGCCGACTTTGATTATCAAGCTGACCCAGTTCATTGTCTCTCTGGTCGTAATACTGTACTATGACCCGACCATGGCGGTATTTGCACTTCTGTCCGCTCCGCTTACCTTCTTTGTTGCGCGGCCGTTTATTTCGAAAATGCGCTCACTGAATAAGGAAATGCGAAACGTCAACAGCGAATTGATCTCCTTTTACGAGGAAACACTTCAAAACATTCAACCCATCAAGGCATTTAATCTGGTGGATTCCTTCCGCAAAAAACTTGATGAAGTCCAAAAAAAGTATTATGACACCAGCATGGAGTTCAACCGCTTCAGCGTCAAGAATTCCTCGTTTCTGTCTGCCACCAGCAAGCTGGTCAGTTTTCTTTGCCTTGGTTGGGGCGCTTACCGCCTGTGGTGCGGCAAGATCGACTTTGGCACGATGGTGCTGTTTATCCAGCTCGCAGGCTATCTGGCATCTTCTATGACCGCCCTGATCAAACTTGTTCCCTCTGCGATCGAATGTACCGTTGCCGCGCAGCGTATTATGACCATCTTTGATCTGCCGCGTGAGCGTATGGACTATCTTGAGGAAGTCAGCCGTCTGCGAAACGACCCCTTCTCCGTACATCTGGAAAACCTCGGCTTTGGCTATCGCGCCGATCGTCCGGTGCTGAAATCGCTGAATCTGCATATCCGGCCGAAAGAGATGGTCGCAATCATCGGTCCCTCCGGCTCCGGAAAAACCACCCTGTTCCGAATCCTGCTCGGTCTGCTGCAGCCTACCGAAGGCTCCGCCGTTTTGATCGGGCCGGAAGAATGCGTTCCTCTCTCCCCTTCTACACGCTGCCTGTTTTCCTATGTTCCGCAGGACAACGTCATCTTCTCCGGCACCATTGCGGACACGCTCCGACTCGTCCGTCCCGATGCCACAGACGACCAGATCTATGACGCGCTGCGGGTCGCCTGCGCAGAGGATTTTGTCCGCAAGCTTCCGGACGGCATTTACAGCTCTTTAAAAGAACGCGGCAGCTCCCTGTCCGTCGGTCAAAATCAGCGTCTTGCCATCGCCCGCGCAATTTTAGCGGATGCTCCTATTCTCCTTTTGGACGAGGTAACCTCCGCTCTTGATTTGGAAACAGAACAAAAGGTTCTGCAAAACATCGCCGCACTGGAGGGAAAGACCTGTATCATCTCTACGCACCGTCCCAGCGTCCTTTCTCTGTGCAATCATATCTACCGCATTAAGGATCAAAAGCTGGAAACGCTCGACACATTGCCGACCGCCAAAATTACAAAGCTGATTTCCAAGAAGGAGCTGTAAAACAGCTCCTTCTTTTCAGCAGGAATTCCGTATTACAGGCCGTCAAATTGGCCTTGCTGTAAAGCTCGCACCTGCAAGCATATTTCGGTATGCCTGCAAGTGCGAGCTTTTTGTCTTTTGGTTTTTTTAGCACTCTCAACCGCAGAGTGCTAAAAATTCACATTCTGTTCATAAAAAGTGGTATAATTGTTCACATTAGTGAGGGAGAATACAAACAGAAACAAGCGATACAAACCGTATCGCACGAATATGAATGGAGGTAATTATTATGTTGAACCTTGTACCGTATCGTAAGCACAATGACCTTTATAACCCGTTCCATGAACTGGAGGAATTTGAACGCAGCCTGTTTGCGCCGGATACTCTCGCTTCGTTCCGTACCGATATTGAAGATGCCGGCGACAAGCTGGTTCTCTCCGCCGATCTGCCGGGCTTCCGGAAGGAAGACATTCACGTTGATATTGACAGTGACCGCCTGACCATCAATGCCGAGCGTCATTCGAACTACGAAAAGAAGGACAATCGCGGAAACTACCTGCGCTGTGAACGTTCCTATGGTTCCTACAGCCGCACCTTCTCTTTGGATGGAATCGATGCCGACAACATCAGCGCATCCTATGAAAACGGCGTTCTGAGGCTTGATCTGCCGAAGCAGCAGGCAACAAAGCCCGACTGCCGCAGATTGGAAATCCATTAAAAAAACATTTTACCGGCTGCCGTTTCAAACGGCAGCCGGTATATTTTTTATTCTATTTTTTCCGGATATACAAAACGCCTTGGCAGCCTTCACCGCAATGACAGCTAATCGTACAGCCGGCAT
>JAEDKB010000034.1 GCA_016296045.1 Oscillospiraceae bacterium | reverse complement strand
GATATCAGGAATAAAGTTTTGGGAACCGTTTTTTGTCCGGTCTGTAGGCAAGCAGAACCGTTGGCGATTGTCATACTGTTTTCATCAAATTCGGTTGTATAATACTGTTTATGATACGGTTCCGAGCAGACCGTATCTGCTCTTCAGCGTCAAAATCCGCAGAACGCTCTCATTGATGCGATCTTCGCGGATATCGCCGTTCTCGATTGCCGTAAGAATGCCTTCCGCCGCCTGCTCCAGATCCTCCGGCAGCAAAACCATATCGCAGCCGGCCTGAATTGCCAGCACGGCAGCCTCCGCCGCAGAATAGTTGTCGGAAATGGCTTTCTTCTGGAAAGAATCCGTGATCACGACACCCTGATAGCCCATCTCTCCGCGCAGGATCTCCTGAATGATGATCGGCGACAGAGAACTGGGAAGGTCCCCCTCAACAACCGACGGGAACCGGAGATGAGACACCATAATCATGTCTGTATCCGCTTCCATCGCCGCATAAAACGGTCTCAGCTCCGTCTGCCGAAGCTCATCCATCGACCGATTTGAGGCAACCGCTGAATAAGCTGTGCTGTACACGGTGCTGCCAAGTCCCGGAAAATGCTTTGCACAGGCGATCATCTCGGATTCATGCAGTCCGGAAATCATCTCTCTGACCATGGAGGAGACAATCATCGGATCGGAACCAAAGGAGCGATCGCCAACCTCTGTATTTGCTCCATCGGTCAGCACGTCCGCAACCGGCGCAAAATCTACGTTAAATCCGACTGCTTTCATATCGGAGCCGAGCGTTTTGCCCACCTGACGGATGCCGGCCTCATCGACATTTTCACCATAAACAGAAGCCGACTGAAAAGCTTCCGTAATACCAAATTTACTCAGGCCCTCGTCATTGCCCGGTTCCCCGTCAATGCCGATCAGCAAGGGCACTTTTGCATTTTCCTGCACACCGGTCAGCATGGTTCTTACCTGATCGGCAGAATAGACGTTTGCTTCATAGAGAATCAGGCCGCCGATCGGCATGGCCTGGAGCTGTTCAGCCAGTGTTCCCTCTGCTTCCGAAGTTCCGATCCTTCCGGTCAGTTTATCCGGCGAGGTAATAAAAAGCTGGTAAACCTTTTCTTCCAAAGACATCCCGTCGAGCGCCTTCTGCGCCGCCACAAGATGCGGATCCTCCGGCTCCTCGGTTTCCTCCGGCTTCTCTGTTTCCGTCTCGGCCGCCGCAGCCTCCTCAAAGGCGCGGATCTTTTCCTCGTCAGGCTCTATAACGCCCGATCTGGAGGACAACGTTCCGACACCGGAGCGCATTGCAAGGACAACAATCACGGTAACCGCTGCGACAACCAGGGTAAACATTGTAATCGCAAGCTTTCTGCCGACTGTATTGCCGGGTCTTTTTTTCTTTGGATTTGACTTTCCGCTCATGTTCATCCTCCTCACGCCGCGAATACTGATTCTTGATTCAAAAGATTCCTCAAGAATCCCGTGTGCTGCGCACACTCACATCGTGCGAACACACGCTGTGCCGTCTTATACAGAAGCTGACGCGCCTTCGGTGCTATCAAAAGATTTTAGCTTTTTTATCAGATTCCGGTATAAAATCCTTTCTGTATTTTAACGGAAAATACAGGAAAAAACAAGTCCCCTGTTGAAAAATGTCGGATCGGCCGCAGCCTTGACTTTTTTGCGTTTCGGGGATATACTATATATAGTGGATTATTATGCGATTTTACGCACAAAATGTGTGAGGGATACTATGGCAAAAAAGCAAGTTTACGGGAATGAAAGCATCACGACGCTCAAGGGCGCAGACCGCGTCCGCAAGCGCCCTGCCGTTATTTTCGGCTCTGACGACCTGATCGGCTGCCAGCACGCCGTTTTTGAGATTCTCTCCAACGCGATCGATGAAGCCCGCGAAGGGTACGGTGATCTGATCATTCTCACCCGCTACGAGGACAAAAGCATTGAGGTGGAGGACTTCGGACGCGGCTGCCCCGTCGATTGGAACGAAAAGGAACAGCGCTATAACTGGGAGCTGGTTTTCTGCGAAATGTACGCAGGCGGCAAATACAACAACATTACCGGCAACAACTATGAATACTCCCTCGGCTTGAACGGTCTGGGCACCTGCGCCACCCAGTACGCTTCGGAATTCTTTGATGCCCGCATCTACCGCGACGGCTTTAAATATACGCTCCATTTTGAAAAGGGCGAGATCGTCGGTGACATGAAAAAAGAGCCTGCCGACCGAAAAAAGACCGGCTCTCTTTTCCGCTGGAAGCCCGACCTGGATGTTTTTACCGACATCAACATTCCCACGGAATACTATCTCGACATCTTAAAACGTCAGGCGGTCGTCAATGCCGGCGTGACCTTCCGCTTCCGCAACCAGATCGGAAACAAATTTGAAACGACCGAATTCCGTTACGAAAAGGGTATTTTGGACTATATCACCGAAATTACCGAGTCAAACGCTTTTACCATGCCGCAGCTTTGGGAATGTGAGCGCAAGGGTCGTGACCGTGAGGATAAGCCCGATTATAAGGTTCGAATCAGCGCAGCGTGCTGCTTCTCGCGGACGATGAATCGACTGGAATACTACCACAATTCCTCTTGGCTGGAGCACGGCGGCGCTCCGGACAAGGCCGTTCGCAATGCCTTTGTTTACGCGATCGACGCCTATCTGAAGCAGACCGGAAAATACACCAAAAACGAATCGAAGATCACCTTTCAGGACGTTGCCGACTGCCTTGTTCTGGTCACGAACTGTTTTTCCACGCAGACCTCCTATGAAAATCAGACAAAAAAATCGATCAACAACCGCTTTATCCAGGAGGCTATGACCGGCTTTCTCCGCAGCTCCCTGCAGGTCTATTTTATCGAAAACAAGGCGGAGGCCGACAAAATTGCCGATCAGGTGCTGATTAACAAGCGCAGCCGCGAAAGCGCGGAAAAAGCGCGCATCACCGTCAAGAAAAAACTTTCCGGCTCTCTGGACATTGCCAACCGTGTGCAAAAATTCGTTGACTGCCGCAGTCGTGACGCATCTGTCCGCGAGCTGTATATCGTGGAGGGCGATTCGGCTGCCGGCAGCGTTAAAATGTCCCGTGACGCCGAATTTCAGGGCATCATGCCCGTGCGCGGCAAGATCCTCAACTGTCTGAAGGCCGATTACGGACGGATTTTTAAAAGCGATATTATTACCGACCTTTTGCGCGTGATCGGCTGCGGCGTTGAGGTCAAGGATAAGCGCGTCAAGGATCTGGCGGAATTTGACATCAACAATCTGCGCTGGAATAAAATCGTCATCTGCACCGATGCCGATGTGGACGGCTATCAGATTCGCACGCTGATTCTGACAATGCTCTACCGGCTGGTTCCTACGCTCATCCGTGACGGCTATGTCTATATTGCCGAATCGCCGCTGTTTGAGATCAACACGAAGGACAAGACCTGGTTTGCCTACAGCGAGGCGGAAAAAGCGGAGATTCTCAACAAGATCGGCGATCAGAAGGTCACTGTATCGCGTTCCAAGGGTCTTGGCGAAAACGATCCGGAAATGATGGCGCTGACCACCATGAATCCGGCAACGCGCCGCATGATTAAGGTCATGCCGGAGGATGCCGAAAAAACCTCGATTTATTTTGACCTTCTGCTGGGTGACAATCTGGCGGGCCGCAAGGATTACATTGCCGAAAACGGCAGTCAGTACCTCGATCTGGCAGACCTGTCATAAAGCATCATTTTTCTGTGACCGTTTGGATTGCAGATTTCCCATACGCCAAAAAACCCACCAAAGGACGGTATTTTCATGGCTCGAAAGAAAAAAGAACCGACTGTACAAAAATCATTGGATGTTTCCCGTGTGGAAGGACTGCGCGCCGAGGTGCTCGAACAGCCCATCACCGATACGCTGACCGTCAACTATATGCCCTATGCAATGAGCGTCATCGTTTCACGCGCCATTCCGGAAATTGACGGCTTCAAGCCCTCGCACCGGAAGCTTCTGTATACAATGTATAAAATGGGACTTCTGAAGGGCGGGCGCACAAAATCCGCCAACATCGTCGGTCAGACCATGCATCTGAATCCGCACGGCGATGCGGCGATCTATGATACGATGGTGCGTCTTTCCAGAGGTAACGAAACGCTGCTTGCGCCCTTTATTGATTCCAAGGGTAATTTCGGCAAGATCTTTTCCCGCGATACCGCCTACGCCGCCTCACGTTACACCGAAGCAAAGCTTGACAGTATTTGCGAGGAGATTTTCCGCGACATCGACTGCGAAACCGTGGATTTTGTGGATAACTACGACAACACCACCAAGGAGCCGACGCTGCTTCCGACCGCCTTTCCGAATGTTCTGGTATCTGCCAACACCGGTATTGCCGTCGGCATGGCAAGCAATATCTGCGGCTTTAATCTGCGCGAGGTCTGCAAGGCAACTGCCGCATGGATCAAGAATCCCGACTGTGATCTGATGGAATATATGCCTGCGCCCGATTTTTCCACCGGCGGCGAGATCCTCTATAACGCCGAAGAAATGGCAGAGATCTACCGCACCGGCAGAGGCAGTGTGAAGATTCGCGCACGCTGGCGCTATGTCAAGGAGGGAAACCTCATTGAGATTTATGAGATTCCCTACACCACGACCATTGAAGCCATCATTGACAAGGTTTCCGAGCTGAACAAAGCCGGCAAGCTGCGCGAAATCTCCGATATGCGCGACGAAACCGATCTGAACGGCCTGAAGATCACCATTGACCTGAAACGCGGCGTCGATCCGGACAAGCTGATGCAGAAGCTGATGCGTTCAACTCCGCTGATGGATTCCTTCGGCTGCAATTTCAACATTTTGATTGCCGGTATGCCGCAGGTGCTCGGCGTTCGAGAGATCATCGAGGAGTGGACGGCATGGCGCACCGAATGCGTCCGCCGCCGCATCTATTTCCAGAAGCAGAAAAAGTCGGATAAGCTGCATCTGCTCAAAGGTCTCAAGCGCATCCTGCTCGATATCGACAAAGCCATCCGCATCATCCGCGAAACGGAATCCGACGCGGAAGTCGTTCCCAACCTGATGATCGGCTTCGGCATTGACCGCGTTCAGGCGGAATATGTCGCAGAGATCAAGCTGCGTAATATCAACAAGGAATACATCCTCAAGCGTACGCAGGAGGTCGATGAGCTTGCCAAGGAGATCGCCGAGCTGGAGGATATCCTGAAAAGTGAAAAGAAGGTTCGCGCCATCATCGTCAAGGAGCTGGATACGATTGCGGACAAATACGGAAAAGATCGCAAAACCGGCATTGTCTACAACCATGAGCTTCCCGATGCGGACGAAAGTGAAGAGATTCCCGATTATCCCGTTACCGTATTTGTTTCGCAGGAGGGCTATTTCAAAAAGATCACGCCGCAATCCCTGCGGATGTCCGGCGAGCAGAAATTCAAAGAGGGCGACCGCCTGAAATTCTCTGTGGAAACCACAAACAACACGGAAATGCTGGTCTTTACGGACAAATATCAGGTCTATAAGGCCCGCTGCTCCGACTTTGACGACAGCAAAGCCTCCGTATTGGGCGATTATCTGTCCGGTAAACTCGGCTTTGACGAGGGCGAAAGCTTCCTCGACCTGTGCTTCCCCGGCGATTACAGCGGCTTTGTGATTTTCATTTATGAGAACGGCAAGGTTGCCAAAGTGGATCTGAATACCTATGCCACCAAGTCCAACCGCCGCAAACTGACGGGCGCATACTGCGACAAGAGTCCGCTCAAGGCGGTCTATCTGCTCAAGGAGGACAAGCAGCTCGTGCTCTACTCCACAGAGGGGCGCGCCCTGATCTTCTCGACCGCTCAGCTTGCACCCAAGTCCACCCGCTCGACGCAGGGCGTATCGGTCATGACGCTCAAGCGCAAGGCCGTTGTTCATCGCGCCGCCCTTCTGGAAAGCACCGGCATCGTCAATGCCTCGCGCTATCGCACCCGTTCGATTCCTGCTGCGGGCGCGCTTCTGAAGGAAGAGGACGCGGAAGAAAAACAGATTAGCATGGAGCTGTGATGAAATGAAACACACACACAAAGAGCTTCTTCGGAATCTTTTTATGATTGTTTTCGGAAGCGCCGTTTTTGCATTGGGCTTTGACCTTTTCCTTGATCCCAACGGCATCAACTGCGGCGGTGTCTCCGGTATTGCCATGCTGATTGTCTACGCCACCCAGTCGCGCTGGCTGACCGTCGGCCTGCTGACGGTTGCTTTTAATCTTCCGCTGTTTTTGCTCGGTCTGCATCACGTCGGAAAACGGTTTTTCTTCGGTTCCCTGCTGGGCATGGCAGTTTCTTCCGCCTGCTTTGACCTGTTTGCCGTACTGATTCCCGTTCCGAAGGTCGAGCCGCTGGTCGCTTCCATCTTTGGCGGTCTCATGATCGGCGCCGGTCTCGGCCTGGTCTTTATCGCAGAAGCATCTACCGGCGGCGTTGACATCGTTGCCAGACTGCTGAAAATGAAGCTGAGAAATCTTCCCATCGGCAAAATCATTCTTTGCATGGATCTGTGCACCGCTGTTGCCACCGGCATCGTTTACAAAGAGTTTAACAATACCCTCTACAGCGCAATCACGCTGTTTCTCTCCTCCTTTGCGCTCGACAAGGTCGTCTACGGTCTGGATTATTCCAAAGTCGCCTTGATTATTTCGGACGCACATGAGGATATCTCCAAGAGCATCTGCGATCAGCTTGATCGCGGCGTGACCATGCTCAACGGCGAGGGCTATTATTCCCATACCGAAAAAACCGTTCTGCTCTGTGCCGTCAAGCGCAGACAGCTTGCACAGTTGAAGGAGATCGTCATGACCGTTGATCCCAATGCGTTCCTGATTTTGCAGGATGCGCATCAGGTGCTCGGCGACGGCTTCAAACGCTACGACAGAAATGAACTGTAAACGATTCGACTCTGACAAAGGAGGTCTCCCGTGAAAAAGCTTTTGGTTCTTGTAGTGATTGCAGCAACGCTTCTCGGGCTGACCGCCTGCGACAGCTGGATCAAAAACGATTACCTGTCCGTTGAGCCGCATGTTGAGCAGCCGATGCCCTCTTCACAGGCTCCCGAGGACGATCCGCTGCCCGTTGCGACCAACCGCAATGAGCTGCGCGGAGCAGTGCTCGGTTTTATCCGCGATTGGACGGAGCACGGCGAAATCCTTGTGGAAAACTACGACGGCGATATTAACGCCGATCTCACCGAAACCATCCGGTATGCCACGCAGGAAGATCCGATCGGTGCATATGCCGTGGATTTTGCCGATGCGGAGCTTTTCGGCAGCGAAAAAAGCGGCAGCATTGAAATCAGCATCGTTTTTCGCCGCAGCGCTGCGGAGATTAACTCCATTGTTACCGTCAACGGCAACAACAGCGCCTACTCCAAGATTCAAAACGTCCTCGTGAACTATGACACTGCCCTGACGCTTCGAATCCGCAACTACCGTGAAACGGATTTCGCCGCCTATATCTCGGAATACTGTCTGGAGCATCCCGATCAGGTATTGGCTGTTCCGGAGTTTTCTGCGGAAATCTATCCCGACGAGGGCGAAACGAGAATTCTGGAGCTGCATTTTTCCTATCCGGACACCAAGGACGAAATGCGCCTGAAACAAAATTCCGTCAACACGATCCTTTCCTCCGCTTCCTCCTATATCAGCTCCGGAAAGGATGAATATGAAAAAGTCGTTCTGCTCTACCGCTTCCTGTGCGGACGGTTTGACTACACCGTCGCGGAGGAGGAGCCGACAATGCCGGCATATAACCTTCTTTGTGACGGACTTGCACACAGCCGGTCTTTTTCGTCTGTTTTCTTTGCCGAGTGCAGCAACGCAAATATCCAATGTCTGCTTGTCAGCGGCACACGCGGCGGCAAAGCCTGCTATTGGAATATGGTTCGTTTGGAGGACCAGTATTATTATGTGGATCTGATGCGCTCGATTGAGCTGGGTGAAAAAGAGATCCATCTGATGAGCACCGAGGAAATGTTGGAGCTCGGCTACCTCTGGGACACCGCATCCTATCCCGCCACACCCGCATTTACGACCCTGCCCGCCGAGGAAAGCATTCCAGGCGACACCTCGGAACCGTCAACCTCCGTTGAGCCTACGCAGAATACCGATGAGTCCGAACCGGAAAATTCTTCAAATAATTAGCAAAAAAGAAAAATAAATGCTTGACAAATGCGGGAGCAGTGACTATAATGATTCCTGCACGCGGGTGTAGCTCATCTGGTAGAGCGCCACCTTGCCAAGGTGGAGGTAGCGAGTTCGAGCCTCGTCACCCGCTCCAGAAAAACACGCTTTTGTCCGGTGGACGAAAGCGTGTTTTTCTACCTTTTTCTGCACTCCGCAGCCGGAGTGGCCGTTTGATACCAGAATCTGATAAAAAGGTTAAAAACCTTTTTATCAGATTCTAGTATGAACACTACGTCTCTTCCTATGCACTGTTTGTGCGCTCTTTGGCATAACAAATAGGGGCTGTCTCACGAACATCGTGGGACAACCCCTTTTCTGTTACAAATGTGTACTCGTTTCAAAGCACTGTTATGCGATATGGGTCATTCGATTGCCTTCATCGCCTCGGCCATGTTGATGCGCCGGGTCTTTGAGGTCAGCACCAGATCCACGATAAGCGTGAACGCAAAGGTAATCAGCACGGCCATCAGATAGCTTTCCCATGCCAGACGGCAGCCGAAATAGATGGAGCTGATTTTGATCTGAGCCATAACATAGCGCAGCAGCACGATGCCCATGGGAATACCGCACAGGGCGCTGATTCCTGTCAGGACGATGTTTTCGCGGAACACATAGGAATTCTGCTCCCGCTGGTAGAAGCCCAGCACCTTCAATGTTGCGATCTCACGGGTGCGCTCGGTAATGGTGATGTTGGTGAGATTATACAGCACGATAAAGGCCAGTGCTCCGGCGCACACCAAAACAATGAGGACGATATAATCCAGACTCTCAAGCATACTGCCCACCCTTGTGCGCATATCGGCGCTCAGGGTGACATGGGACACATGCTCCGCGTCCAAAAGAACCGCTCCGGCAGCGTTGGGCTCCTGCCCCTCAGCAAAATTCACATAGGCCGTATTGCACTCGGGTGCCTGCCCCCACTGGGCGGCGCAGGTGTCCGCGCTGACATAGATATAGTCATAGATGTAATTGTCAAAAATCGCCGAGACGGTAACGGTAAGGGTCTTATAGTCATCGCCGATCAGCTCCACCGTGTCTCCCACAGAGATTCCGTTTTCCGATGCAAAGCGGTAGTTGAGCACCGCCTCTCCCGCTTTGGGGAAAGCAATGGGCTTCTTTCCGTCGTGGAGGCTGACAAAATCAGCCGGTTCGTCGGTGAATACGACCAGATTGATGGATTGATTCCCGTTTTCCGTTGCCGCGTCCACGCTCTCGGTATGCAGGAAAGCAATGCGCTCGGCAACATCGGCAGTCTGTTCGGTAAACTCCGCCTGTACCGCCTCATCCGCCGTATCCATAAAGGAAACGGAAGCGTCAAAGTGCTCGATCTCGTTGTACTGGCGGTCTACCACCGGCTGGATCGTGTCGCGGATGCCGAAGCCGGTCAAAAGCAGCGCCGTGCAGCCGCCGATGCCGACGATCATCATGAACATCCGCTTTTTATAGCGCAGAATATTCCGTATGGAGACCTTGTGCAGGAACTTGATGTGCTTCCAGATAAAGCCGATACGTTCCAGAAAAACCCTCTTGCCGGGTGTCGGTGCCTTGGGGCGGATCAATTGAGCGCTGCTTTCTCGCAGATCCCTATGGCAGACCCACCAGGTTGCGCCCAGAGCGCACAGCAGATAGAGGGCGCTGCACAGGGCAAACAGCTTCCAGTCCAGCACGAACGCTATGGGTCGCCGGATGGAGTACATGATGCGGTAGACCTGCCAGAGTGCCATGGGCAAATAACGTGAGCCAAGTAGGAAGCCTATGATGCAGCCGACAACGGAGGCGCTTCCCGCATAGAACAGATACTGCCCCGCGATAGCGCCGCTGCCGTAGCCCAAGGCCTTGAGCACACCGTTTTCCGTCCGCCGTTCGCTGACCATTCGGGTCATGGTGGTGATGCACACGAGCGCCGCGACAAGGAAAAAGAACAGCGGAAAGGCCTTTGCCACACCGGAGACAATGGCCGTGTCATTTGACAAGCTGGCATAGCCGAGATTGGAGCTGCGATCCAGGGTGTAGACCTTGGCAGGCTTTATATCGTCAAGCTCTGCCCGCGCCGCGTCCAACTCCTTCCGGGCATCATCGATCTCCGTTTGCCCGTCCGCAATTTTCAGCAGGGCATCGTCCAGCTCCTTCTGGGCGCTGTCAATTTCCGTCTGAGCACTTTCCAGTACGGCAGGATTGCCTGCAAACATGGCCTGCATGGCAGCAAGCTCCTGCTTTTTCTTATCCAGCTCCGCCTGCGCCGCGTCCGTTTCCGCCTGCGCATCGGAAAGCTCCTGTTGCTTTTCGTCCAGCTCCTTCTGGGCATCGTCGATTTCCGTCCGGGCATCGCTGCAGATTTTCCGGTAGCGCAGCTCTGCCCGTTCCTCTAACAGCGCTTCCACCGATCCGCGCAATTCCTCCACGGCATCTTCATATGCGTCGGAATAGATCTCCCCTGCCGCCGGAATCGTCAGGAAAATCTCCGTATAATACTCGGTGGAAAAGCCCTCCGGCAAAAGATAAATGTAGCTTGATACCGAGCCGTTTCCCAGAGAGGTGCTGCCGCGCTCAAAATTCAGATAGGCTACCGCGTCACAAAGCCCGACCACGGTATATTCATCATAAGCAAAGGTATCGAAGGTCTCCTCAGAATTGCTGTTCGAGAGGACGATCTTCGTGCCGAGCTTGCTCTCATCGGCATATTTTGCGTCAAGGACACATTCATCGGCGCTTTCCGGCAGCCTGCCGCTGACAATATCCAGCCCATTCATTCCCTCCGTGAGCATATGGGCATGACGAACCCCCTCAGAGCCGTCCTCTTCAACGTAGATAAAATCAGCGCTGACAGAGCCTCGCGCTGCCTCTATCCCCTCCAGCTCCGAAAAGGCCGTCACATCCTCGTCGGTAAAGCCGAGGGTGCTGATCAGGCGGAAATCATACAGATTCAGTTCGTCAATATAGGCATCTGCCGTCTTGAGAATGGATGGCTCGGTAACACGCAGTCCGGCAAAAAAGCCCACGCCCAGCGCGATAATTGCAAGGATGGCAAGATACCGTCCGAGAGAGCCCCGGATGCTGCGCAGCACAGATTTCCACAGCATCGGCTTCACCACTCAATCTCTTCCACGGGAGTGATTTTTTCGTTTTTCTCCTGCCGCAGCACGGTGCCGTTTTTCACCGAGATCACTCGGTCTGCCATCGCCGTTAACGCGCTGTTATGGGTGATGATGACGACCGTCATGCCCGTTTCCCGACTGGTATCCTGCAGCAGCTTCAAAACCTGCTTGCCCGTCACATAATCCAGTGCGCCGGTAGGCTCGTCGCAAAGCAGCAGCTTGGGATTCTTTGCCAGCGCACGGGCGATGGAAACCCGCTGCTGCTCTCCGCCGGAAAGCTGTGCAGGAAAATTCTTTGCCCGCTGTGCAAGACCCACCCGCTCCAAAACCTCCATCGGATCGAGCGGCTCGCGGCAGATCTGCGTCGCCATCTCCACATTTTCAAGAGCGGTCAGATTCTGGATCAGATTATAAAACTGGAATACGAAGCCCACGTCGTAGCGGCGGTACATGGTCAGGCGGCGCGGAGAATAGGCGGAGATTTCCTCTCCGTCGATAAAGACCTTGCCTGTTGTCAGGCTGTCCATACCGCCGAGGATATTCAGCAGCGTGGTCTTTCCCGCGCCGGAGGGGCCGACGATGACGCAGATTTCGCCTTTATCGACGGTAAATCCGGCATCATGCAGCGCGTTGATCTTCACCTCGCCCATGGTATATACTTTGCTGACATTCTGAAATTCCACAAAATGATCCATGACCGCACCCGCTTCCTGTTGTTTTTCAGACCAAGTATAGCATATCCGCCGCAAGCTCCGGTGAACGGTGTGTAAATTTTTCGAAAGAAAAATAACATGGAGGACGCTTCTTTGTGTGATGGCTTCGATGCACCTTCGGTGCTATAAAAGGAGTAGAGCTTTTTACAGATTGCAGTAAAGAATTGTATTTCTTTTATTTGCCGGGGCCTGCGGTGTCGGAGCCGTCGCCCACCAGTCCCAGCCGCTTTGCGGCGTCTTCACGCATTTTATACTTGAGAACCTTACCGGCGGCATTCATGGGGAAGCCGTCCACAAACTCCACATAGCGCGGCACCTTATGCCGTGCCATGCTGGCTTTGATAAATGCGATCATCTCCTCCACGGTGACGGAGCCGGGCTCTTTCAGCACGATTGAGGCCAGAATTTCCTCGCCGTACTTCTTGTCCGGCACACCGATGACCTGCACATCCTTTACGGCAGGGTGGGTGTAGATGAACTCCTCAATCTCCTTGGGGTAGATGTTCTCACCGCCGCGGATAATCATATCCTTCAGTCTGCCGGTAATCCGATAGGTGCCGTCGGCATCCTTGCAGGCCAAATCGCCGGAATGGAGCCAGCCCTCCGC
>JAEDKB010000243.1 GCA_016296045.1 Oscillospiraceae bacterium | reverse complement strand
TTCCGTTTTTTCCCATTTCCGGAAGCATCTGCCGATGCTCTCGAATAGAGTCTACAATCTGACAAAACCGGGGCACATCGGACGATTCACACCACCAGCCGAAATTGCCGTCCTGAATTGCATCTCTGATATCCGTGACGGTATCCGTTGCAGCAAGCACGGGAAGGCCGGCCTGCAGGTAGGAGAGCAATCTCGACGGAAAATTCGGAATCGTAAAACGATGATCCAAAAAAATCAGGCCTGCGTCACATCCGGAAACGAGACGGTTATACGCATCCGTATTCAGCTTTTTCATAAGAAGGGCATTGCTGCAATCATGTACCTTGATATATTTTTCAACACGGGCATACTCCGTGCCGGAACCCGCAATTACAAACAGAACATCCTCGCGGTTTTTCAGTTCCGAAATGCAGGAAAGCATAAAATCAACGCCCTGAGGAATTCCCAGATTTCCGCCGTAGAGCAGCACCAGCTTGTCCTGCGGAATTCCGAATTCCTCCCGAACCGCGCTTTTTTCAAAACGGGGCATCGGCGTGATCTCCAGGCAGTTCGGGCACAGTCCGACACGCTCTTTCGGAATCTGCGGATTATGCGCAAGCAAGTATTCACAGTTTGCAGGAGACATACAGCCGATGTAGTCGGAATTGGCGTACAGCTTCTTCTCCTTTTTTCGGAAATAAAAAAAAAGCGGTCCGTGATTTCCGATCAAGCCGGTATCCACTGCGTTCTGTGGAAAAATATCCTTCAGTATCAGGTAAGTGCGTGCTCCGTGTTTTTTTCGCAGGCTTCCGACCAGAGAAGCAATCGTAATCGGCGGCGTAGAATACAGAATCAGATCAAATCGAATATTCTTCAGATATGCTGCAATGGCTCTGCGATAAATCAGTTGGATTGTTACCGTCGTGATTCCCTTTTCGAGCAGATTGGTCTGTGTGATATTTCCTGTTTTTACTCGGAGGACGTGAATTCCCTCTTCCTGTGTCAGTTCCGTCGGTCTGCCGTATCGGCGTTCGCGGCTGCATACGGCGTATATTTCATGTCCCTCCCGCTGCAGTGCACGAAGCAGATCCGGATAGATTTCTTTTGCAGAAATATCCTCGAGATTTCCGATTGTTAAAAACAAGATCTTCATTCTTTGCTCCTGATGGTCTGTATTTCGTTGTATTTCATCATACAGATATCTTCCTCATAGTCGCCGATACGGGCTGTATTTGAAGCGCCTTTCAGGTTGTTGACAATCAGCTTCATAAAATCCGCTCCGCAAGCATAAGCGTGGGGATAGCCCCCGCCAAAACGCGGATTCACCTCGGAAATATAGTAAACTCCGTTTTTTTCGAAAATATCAATATCGATGGCTGCCCGGAAGCCGGATTCGGCGGCAAAACGCGCAACCAGCTCAAACAGCTTTGGGTCGCGGAACGATACGGCCTTGTCGGTTTCCCCTGCACGCATGACCAGCTTTTTCTTTGTAAAAATGCTGACGACCTCGCCGCTGAGCATGTCAATATAGCAGTCGGCGCCGATTTCCTGTCCGTCGAAATATTCCTGAATCATCAGATTATCTGCTTTCCTGAAAAGAAAATCGACGGTTTCTCTATCCTCCGCCTTATAAATTGAAATGCTGGCGCTTCCGCAGATCGGTTTAATAAACACCGGATAATCGATCAGCTTCGCGCTCTGATCGCGATAAAATTCATTCTTATCTATATAGGTTCTGGCGCAGGGATAATGATGCTCTTTCAGCCATTGGAACATTTCCCACTTATTGAGCGAGCGTTTGCACAGCTCCGCAGACGATCCGATCACCTTTGTTCCAATCTGCGCCAGTTCTGCCTGCGCATCGGCAAGAATGGACAGTTCCGGGTCGATCAAGGAGAGGACGCCCGAAATCTGCTCTTTTTTGCAGATTTCCATAACGGCCGGAAGATAATCCGGTGATGTAATTCTCGGAATCACATAAAACCGATCCGCTTCGTACAGCGCAGGTGCGGTTCGGCTGCAATCAGCCGCAATGACTTTCCCCTCGCCTGCCAGCGAAGCACGAAAATACTGTATGATTTTGTTGCGGGTTCCACAGCTCAGTATCAAAATATTCATATAAAACTCCGAAGTGTTATTTGGTTTTTTGCAGCTCCATGCGTCGGATATCGGCAAAATTTCCCTCTTCCGTTTGTGTATCGTCCGAAACACCTTCTCTGCGAAGAACCAGAGCGATCGTTCGGAAGAATATTTTTATATCCAAAGAAAATGAAAGGTGCTCGACGTACCATACATCGCAATCAAACCGCTTCTCCCAGGAAATTGCGTTTCTGCCGCTGATCTGGGCAAGGCCGGTCAGTCCCGGTCTGACATCATGCCGGTGCATTTCCCTTTCGTTGTAATACGGAAGGTATTCCTCCAGCAGCGGTCTGGGGCCGACAATGCTCATATCGCCTTTCAGAATATTGATCATCTCGGCCAACTCATCCAGGCTGGTTTTTCTAAGGAGGCGGCCATAAGCCGTTTGC
>JAEDKB010000242.1 GCA_016296045.1 Oscillospiraceae bacterium | reverse complement strand
AATAGCGGTTCTTTCGGATACGCATGGCCTGCTTCGCCCGGAAGTGCTTGACAGAATCGCCGGCTGTGATGGTATCATCCACGGCGGCGATATAAACAATCCGGAAATCATAGACCGCCTGAATGAAATCGCACCGGTCTATGTGGTTCGCGGCAATAACGATAAAAAATGGGCAGAGAACATACCGGAGAGCCTGACGTTCCGGATTGAAGAATGCAGATTCTTTGTAATTCACAACAAGAAATATGTTCCCAAGGATCTGCACGATATCGATGTGGTCATCTACGGACATTCTCATAAATTCGCTGAGCAAAGGATAGATGGCGTCCTCTGGCTGAATCCGGGAAGCTGCGGCAAGCGCCGATTCGATCAGGAGATCACTTTTGCCATGCTGACCGTTGATGGCGGCAAAACAGAGATCGAAAAAATCACAATTCCACACGCCTGACACATGCAATGGACACCTCCTGCCTTCAGCCCTGATACCGTTGCAGAATAAAGGAAAGATCCGGTGCCGCATCGGCATCGAATCTTGCACACGTTTTATTTTCGATGATTCCGTACCCACGCCAGCAATTCCCCGTATCCCATACTGCCGTCGGCAACGGAAAGACCGATATGAACAAGCTCTTCGTCACTGCATTCCAACCGGATGCCGCCAGCCTCCAGAAACGTCAGCATAATGAGTACACCGATCCGTTTATTGCCATCGACAAATGCGTGGTTTGATATGAGCGTGTATCCAAGTCTTGCGCCTTTTTCTTCAACGGTGGGATAGAATGCCTGTCCTCCGAACCCGGAAAAGGCGGATTCAAGCGCGGATTCTTCCGCCGGTCTCTTCCGCAATCAGTTTGTGAAGCTGCAGAGCTTTTTCTTTTGTAATTTTTATCATTTTGCCAGCTCCCGGAACGCTTTTATATGCTTCTTCAAAATACGGGCAGCGGCAAAATCAATCTTCTCGTCGTCCGTCAAATCAACTGCAGGAGATTGTTCCATATCAACCGAAAGACGATTTGGACGGTTATTCATGAAAAGATCCGCCTGACCGGTTTTTTCGGCGATATTCGTTTCACTGGAAAAGTCTTGATTTGCCTCCGTAACAGAGACAATGGGTCGGGTATCGATGTGCATTGCCGCACCTTCCTTCACTCATATTATAGGCGCCTGATTGGAAAAAATCAACCTGTAATTCGAAGCGATTCATTGTCTGCTTTTTGCCGCCGGTGCCTTATTCATTCTTCGATTTGTTCTTCGGCGGTGCGATAGGTTTATAGTATCATATATAGATTTCTTCTTCTTTAGTATTCTCGAAAAGCAGGGATATGAATATACAGATAGTTTTGCTAGACGTGAATTCATTTCCGGAACTATGCGAGAAAACGGCCTTTTTCGGAGAAAAACCGACTTCTTCAAATTAAAATATTCAACAAAATAGTTTAGCTAATAAGCCATAATATAGGCTATTAATACCAAACCGCTCCATGCGCACAAATGAACATATAAAGCACGTTGAAAAACATCCGAGCGCTGCGCGCTTCCAGAAACAAGAAAATAATTCCCGCTTTTATGCAGACACGAAGCTCACAGCAGGATCTGAGAACCGGTTCAAAAATGGGAAATAGCTGCTTTTTGAACCGGCTGTTTGATGGTCAATGGTTTTATAAATTAAAACACCATATAATATATAAACAGAAATTATTACATAAAAAACGATAATAAGCGTTCTGAATATTATCCATTAAGTAGAAAAGCAAAGGAATGAGAAGGGAAACGAAAGGCTATTACGAATTATATATAGTAAATCCATAAGTTCTGCGGTTTTACGGTATGGAGGTCGCGAGCATCATCCCGTACAAAGGGAAAATTACCCCTTCGACTGGAAACACCAGAAAAATATTTGAACGCTGCCATGCGGCCAGTCGTTCACGAATCGCAGGAAGCGGTTATCTATGCCGACGGACAGGCTCCGGATCCGTTCGGCTCCGGCAGATCAATTTCGGCAACGGAAAAAAGTGTTCCTTTTTTCGTCGGGGCAAGCGGTGAGAAGTCTTGGAGTATTGCCGACAACTATATACAAATAGTAAAAACAATCCGCGCGGAGAAGAAGCTGAGAGGACAAGGCAAGTGTGTGCCGGATAATCGATTGCCTGCTTGTCGAGCGGAACCAAAAACAGTAAGTGAGTGAGGAAACACAAAATGGATGGGAGAAAAACGATGTATTCGTACATATGTAAAGCCTGCGGCAATGCCATAGCCCTTGACGAACATGAAAAGAAGCTTGTATGTACCGGCTGCGGCATGAAAATCACCGATTCCTCCCTGGCGGAGGTTAAGATGTACGATGCGGACGGAACCTGTCCGCAATGCGGCGGGAAACTGGAGCGGCACAGCTCCGGTGACCGAATGATCTGTCCCTATTGCTCCGGTATGTTTTTTCTGGACGTCTCAGCCGAGAAAGCGGACAAAAAATACGGGAAAATCCTTCCTTTCCTAACCTCTGACAGAGAAACGGTG
>JAEDKB010000241.1 GCA_016296045.1 Oscillospiraceae bacterium | reverse complement strand
TAAACATTTTTAACGTGCTTATAATGGCAACGTAATCCCAGCAGCATTGCTGTTAAATCTCAGAAGCGCAATTCTTTAAGGAGGAATGATATCATGATAGTAATCTCCAGCGAAAAGGCCCCCGCCGCAATCGGTCCCTATTCTCAGGCGATTTTGACGGACGGGGTTTTATTCACCTCCGGTCAGATTCCGTTGGATCCGAAAACGGGAGTAGTTGCCGGAACGGGGATTGAAACACAGACGGAGCAGGTCATGCAGAATCTTGCTGCTGTGCTGCAAGACGCCGGCATGGGGTTTGATAATGTTGTGAAAACAACCTGCTATATTGCAAACATGGAGCATTTTGCTGCATTCAATGCAATCTATGCCAAGTATTTCGTTTCCAATCCTGCGCGCTCATGTGTTGAGGTCAGCCGCCTTCCGAAAGATGTGCTGGTTGAAGTAGAGATTATTGCAAAGAAATAAAAAACAAAGAATAAAGTGGGAGGAATTGACGTGAACAAAGAAAAACTTCCGGACACCAACCCAAACGCGGGTCTGCTGAGCAAGTGGGGTATCCTTGCGCTCGGCGTAGGCGGCTGCATCGGCAGCGGTGTGATTTCTCTTCTTGGGTACGGCATCGGCAGAACGGGGCATTCCGTCTGGCTGGCGTTTGCCATTGCGCTTCTGATGGGCTTTATCATTTGTATTCCTGTGCTGTTCGTTACCGGCTCTGTGTGTCTTCCAGGCGGCACATACTCTCTGATTACCGCCATCCTCGGGAAAAAGGCTGCCGGTGTGTATATTATCACATTCTTTCTAAATCTGCCGGGCATTGCGCTGTATGGCCTGGCAATGGGGCAGTATATTCAGTCTTTCCTTCCGGGCGTATCTGTGCGTCTCGCGGCGATTGTGATATTCACGCTGTTTTTCCTGTATACGCTGATTGGAATCAAAGCGCTGGACAAGCTTCAGAAATTTACCACCATGCTGCTTCTGGCCGGTCTTGCCACATTCATTCTTGTCGGATTGTCCAAAGCGGATATGAGTCTTGTGAATCCTGCGACAAATCCGGATTTCCTTATGAAAGGAACGAAGGGTCTTTTCAGCGCCGCATTTCTTCTGATGTATGCCGTCAGTCAGTCCGGAATCATGTTCTTCAGCCGCTTGGCAAAAAATCCCAAACGCGATATTCCCTTCGCAATTATCGGAACATCCATCGTTCTGACCGTTGTTTATATTTCCATGAGCATCGCGTCTTCCGCTGTTCTTCCGATTGAGATGACGGCAAATCAGCCGCTGACCTATGTCGCCAAGGAGATTCTTCCTACTCCGGTCTTCATTTTCTTTATGATTGCAGGACCACTGATGGCTCTCGCCACTTCTCTTTCCGCAAGCTTTATGATGTATGCTGAGCCGATTATTGTCGCCGTAAACGACGGCTGGCTTCCTAAAAAGCTTGGGACAATGAGCAAAAAAGGAACGCCGTGGGTCGTCATGCTGCTTGAATATCTTGTTATTATGATTCCCATAGCTCTTGGCTGGGACCTCGACATGATTGCCAACAGCGTTCTCCTGATTTCGGCAATCACCGGCATCCTGCAGATTGTAGCGCTTTCGCTGGTTCCGCGTAAGTATCCGGAGGCCTGGGCAAAACGCAAATGGGGCAAAAAGCTTCCCACATGGGTATTTTATGTCTCTATCGTGATCGCCATCTGCGTGCAGTGCGCACTCGCATATAACTCTGTATCGTCCATCAAGCCGTACATTGTTATTACAACGGTTATTGTCCTTATCATCAGTATCCCCTATTCAATCGTCATGGTCAACAAAGGCAAGATCGCGACGCGCAGCATTGACATTAGGGACGAATAAGGAGCAAATTGTGAGCGTGATTGATCAGATGATCCCGGGATTTCGCGGCGTAAAAAGCGGGCTTTTTACGCCGCCGGTACCCGGCTGCGCTGTCACGAACCTCGGAAGCGCCGATCTCTTTTCTCCGGACAGAGGACTCCCGCGCTGTGTGCGCGATGCTGTATCCGCTGCCATGGAATTGCCTGACGCAGCACATTACTCCCATCCTCTTGGCACAAAAGAGTTTCGGTCAGCAGCAGCGGAGCGCCTAAAGAAAAAATATGCCTATTCGGTCGATTCGGATCGGAACATTATGGTGTTTCCCGGTTCCGAGTTGGCTCTTCAGACGGCAATGCTGCCGTTTCTGTCCGCCGGATGCGAGGTACTGGTGCCGGACCCCGGATATTTGGCCAACACCATTGATCCCGCCGCTTTGGGAGCAAAAGCGATTGAGATTCCGCAGAGCGAAAAAAACCGTTTCACGCTGGATATCTCCGCTTTTGAGAAACGGCTTACTCCAAAAACCAAAATGATAATCCTGACCTCCCCAAACAATCCGACCGGGACGGTCTATTCGCCGGATGAAATTCGGGCTCTATGCAGATTTACCATGGAGCATGATTTGATCATGCTCTGCGACTGTGCATTCGACGACTATGTTTTCGATGGCAAAGAACTGCTATGGC
>JAEDKB010000240.1 GCA_016296045.1 Oscillospiraceae bacterium | reverse complement strand
TACAGTATAAGGTTCTCGGCCGCCATGCTGTGCCGGAGGGCTGGATCGTCGTCACCGCCGGCAATCCGCCGGAATATAACCGCTCGGCAAGAGAGTTTGACCTTGTCGTATGGGACAGGCTCAAGCGTATCGATGTCGAACCGGATTTTGCCGCTTTTAAGGAATATGCCTCGAAAAAGGGCGTACATCCGTCGGTCATGACCTATCTGGAATCAAGAAAAGACCGCTTCTACCGGGTGGAAAATACCGCCGACGGCAAGCGGTTTGTGACCGCCCGCGGCTGGGACGATTTAAGCGATATGATCATGCTCTATGAGCTGCAGGGCATCACCGTGGATGAAGCCCTTGTTTCCCAGTATGTGCAGGATCCGGAAATTGCAGAGGACTTTGCCATTTATTACGATCTTTTCAACAAGTACCGTGCGGACTATCAGATCGATCGGATCCTCGCTGTAGATGCACCGCAGGAGATCCTGGACCGCGCTGCCGCCGCACCCTTCGACGAACGGTTGAGTCTTTTGGGTCTGCTGCTCGGGCGTTTGAATGCGCAGATGAAAGCCGCCTGCCAGCAGGAAGATGCCGTCCGTTCGCTGCACGCGATCCTTAAGGAAATCAAGGCAGGTGCACTTCTTACAGACAAGCTCTCCGAGCAGCAGAATGTGCTGGAACGCGCCCTGCGCCGGGGTGGACTCTCCAAAGAAGAACGGGCAAAACTTGACTTTGTCATTTCTTTCCTTCGCGCACAGGAGCGAGATCACGCAGACTTTTCTGCCATCCGTGAGAGCTTCAAGGAGCAGACGGATAAGCTGAACATTATGTCAACCGATACATTGCAGGCACTGGACGCCCTCTATGCGTTTGCGGAAACCGTATGGCCGGACGGGCGGGAGCTTCTGATTCTCACCACAGAGCTGACCGCAGGCTGGTATTCTGCACGCTTCATTGCCCGCTGCGGCTGTGACCGTTATTACAAGCACAGTAAAGACCTGATGTTCTATGAACGGCACACCGAAATTCTGAAGGAACTGGAGCAGCTGGAGCAGGAAATCTGACAGAGATTAAAAGCATTGTACGCCAAAACCGGTGCTAATAAGTTTTTTGGGCAACGCAAAACCCGCCGAAAAGGAGGTTGTTTTCCTTTCGGCGGGTAGTTTTTTGCCCTGCAAGCCGGGATTCGTCACATAACAGATTCAATCCAGTGGTCGAGGAACCTCATCTGTTCTTCCGTATGGAACCAGTGCTCACCATTTTCCATAACAGTAATCGTCGCTCCAATTTGCCCGGCAAATTCGGAAATCGTCGCAAACGAAGTGAGATGATCCTGGCTGCCGTACAGAATATGTGTCGGAACTTTCCAATCAATCGGGTGCTGCCTTACATAAGAAAGGTATTTCCAAGACAGCGTCTGGCCAAAGGATGTTTCGATCACGCCTTTTTCACGCAGTTCCTCCTCGCTCACATTGGCCCAAATCATCATATCTTCAATCAGCTTTTCCATGTTCACAACAGGAGAGATAAAATATGCCTTCTCTACCTGCTTTTCCGTCAGAGCATTCATCGCAAAGAAGGCTCCGATGCTGTTTGCAATCACCGTTACAGTTTTGTGTCGTCCGCATACAGAATCGAAAAACTTCGGAAATTCATCTTTCGCTTCCCATGGTGAGTTTGAAGCGTAATCAAAACCGATCACATCACAATCCTTGAAGTGAGACTGATAATGTGCTGCTTCTTCCGGACTTCCGTATTGCCCATGTATATACAGGATCGTTTTATCCACCGACTCGCCTCCATAAATCCCGGTTTGTCCATATCTTTATCGAGCATCGGTTTTTTCTGTACTTAATCCGCGTACTGAATTATCGTGCATCAGGAAAAACGAAGAGGACTTTTTCATGTGGATTCTTTTTTCGCATGCACGCGGCTGCGATGACGGCGATGCAGACGGCGCGGCTTGTCTGCCAGTGCCTGATAGCTTTCCGCAATGGCAGAAGAATCGTCGTAGGTCAGACGGTTCACGCGCACATGGTCTTCATCCTCCCGCACAAGACGGATGCGGACATAGAAGGTGCCGTGCTCCGGGCACTTTGCCATGGACAAATAGCGCTTTCCGGGCTGCGGGTACCACCGTCCGCAGCTCATTTTTTCGCCGCAGACCGGGCAGCGATTCTCTTCCCCGCTCATGGCGCTCACGGCCTCGGTTTTGTCCTTATAGTCATGGAACACGCCTCTCGCCACGCAGCCCGGAAGCTCCGCTCCGTGGAAGCCGTTCTCGTGGTTCAAAACGGCCTGCTCGTATTCCTCGATTCCTTCGCGCAGATTGAGCCTTGCGCAGATCAGCGCTGTATGGTAGGCATCGCCCAACGCATCATGGGCAGGACGGGACGCAGGAATCTGCATCATCTCCATCGCCGTTTTCAGTGCTCTCTGATTCCCGCCGCCGTCCATCTGCGCGTTAAAAATCATCTGCGCATTCTACCAGCGGCTGACCCATGTATCCTCCATACCGAAAACTGCCAGGTTTTCCTTC
>JAEDKB010000239.1 GCA_016296045.1 Oscillospiraceae bacterium | reverse complement strand
CAGAACTCCATGGAAAAACAGATGAAAGCGGAACGTGACCGCCGTCAGGCGATTTTGCAGGCAGAAGGCACCAAGCATTCTCAGATCTTAGTTGCCGAGGGCGAAAAGGAATCCGCCATTCTTCGCGCCGATGCGGAAAAGCAGGCCGCCATCCTCCGCGCACAGGGTCAGGCAGAGGCCATCCTCGCCGTTCAGAAGGCAACCGCAGAAGCCTTACAGCTTCTGAACAACGCCAATCCGAACGATCAGGTCATCAAGCTCAAAGCGCTTGAGGCCATGCAGAAGGTGGCCGACGGCAAGGCGACCAAAATCATCATTCCGTCGGAGCTTCAGGGGCTTGCCGGTCTTGCCTCCGGCATCGCAGAGAGCGTAAAGGAGCCGAAGGAATAAATGAGACTGTATCATAAAGACGAGAAGCGTTTCCGCTTCCTGACGACGACGCTGGCGATCACGCTTGTGGTCTGCATTGTGCTGGCTGTCATTCTCCTGATTTACCAATAGAAAACTGCCGAGGGGCTGTGAAAGAAGTCCCTTCCCCGCAGAAGAAGTTTTGGAAAAAATCAGAAATTCCACACAAAAGGTGAAAAAACATCACCTTTTGTGTGGAATATATTTATGCCGATTTCGTTTTTTCCGCTCCCTTTTTATGCGCGCAGGTCAACGCCGCAGCCTCCGTTTGCCTTTGTCATCGAACGGGGCTGATTTTCGGAAAATTTACTTTTTGTTTATATTTTTCAGGGAAATTATGGTATACTGGATAAAATAACTATGTCTGCGACAACGCTCGAAAAACAAGAAAGGAGGCTTTCATGAGGAAAAAAGATTTTTCCGCTATTACGCCTGAATTACTTGCGCTGTCTGAAAAAATGTGTGAAAACAGTCGGATCGACCCCTCGCTGTACGATACCTACAGCGTCAAGCGCGGACTGCGCGACCTCAACGGCAACGGTGTTCTGACCGGCCTGACCGAGATTTCCGAAATCGCCGCGAAAAAGAAGCTGCCTGACGGCACGCTCGTTCCCTGTGCCGGCGAATTGTTCTACCGCGGCATCAATATCAAAGACCTGATCGCCGGCTTCGTTGCCGGAAATCGCTTCGGCTTTGAGGAGACGACCTATCTGCTGCTTTTCGGGCAGCTTCCCGATGCTCACGCGCTTGCCGAGTTCAGAAAGCTGCTCGGACGCTACCGCTGCATTCCGCCCAATTTCCTGCGTGACGTGATTATGAAAAAGCCCAGCAAGGATATTATGAACGCACTCTCGCGCAGCGTGCTGATGCTTTATTCCTATGACGACAAGGCGGATGATATCAGCCTTCCGAATGTGCTTCGTCAGTGCATCCAGTTGATTTCTGAATTCCCGCTGCTGATTTGCTACAACTATGCCGCCAAGATGCACTATCATAACGGGAAAGGCCTATACATCAACGTCCCGAATCCCAAGCTATCCACCGCCGAAACGATTTTGCAGCTCTTCCGTCCGGACGAGCAGTATACCGAATTGGAGGCAAGGGTGCTGGATCTGTCTCTGGTTCTGCACGCGGAGCACGGCGGCGGCAACAACTCCACCTTTACCACCCATGTGGTGACCTCCTCCGGGTCGGACACCTACTCCACCGTTGTCGCCTCCCTCGGCTCCCTGAAAGGGCCGAAGCACGGCGGTGCCAATATCAAGGTGGTGCAGATGATGGCCGATATTCAGGCACATCTGAGCGATCCGAGCGACGAGAAGGAACTCAAAAGCTATCTGACGGCCATTTTGGATAAGCAGGCCTTTGACCATGCAGGTCTGATCTACGGCATGGGTCATGCGATCTATTCCGTCTCCGATCCGCGTGCGGAGGTGCTCAACAGCTTTGTCGGGAAGCTGGCAGAGGAAAAAGGACGCGAAGAAGAATACGCGCTTTACGAGAAGGTCGAGCGCTGCGCTTCTCAGTTGATTGCCGAAAAACGCAAGATCTATAAAGGCGTCAGCGTAAATATCGACTTTTACAGCGGCTTTATTTATGAAATGCTCGGTCTGCCGCAGGAGCTGTACACACCGCTGTTCGCCGCGGCGCGGATCGTCGGTTGGTCCGCGCACCGCATGGAGGAGCTGATCAACGCCGGAAAGATCATCCGTCCGGCATATATGGGCGTTTTACCGCGCCGTCCCTATGTTCCGATGGAGCAGAGATAAGGGAATCAATAAAGACGGGTTGGAAACTTTTGCTTCCAACCCGTCTGTTTTATAGCTTCGCCTTTATTTCAGTGCGGAGATCGCTTCCGGCAGGGCCGTCAGGAAGGCATCTGCTTCCTCCTGTGTTGTCTCGCCGGAGAGGGAAATTCGGATGGAGCCGTCGATCAGCTCCGGCGCAACGCGCATCGCCTCCAGCACATGGGAGCGGTGCCCCTTGCTGCACGCCGAACCGGCGGAAACGCAGATGCCGCGCTCCTGAAGCTCATTCAAAAGCCCCTGTGAGCGCAAACCGGCCACCGCAAGATTGACGATATGGGGCGCTTCCTGCGCGCCGATGAGGGTGACCCCCTCCATGGCGCGCAGTCCCTCCTGAAGGTATTTTTTCAGGCGGTTCTGCTCCCCGATCAAAGCCAGCT
>JAEDKB010000238.1 GCA_016296045.1 Oscillospiraceae bacterium | reverse complement strand
AATTGATTATAGTCTTTTTAACGAACATAGTCAAGCCTAATTTGCTGTTGTATAGTTGATTGCGACAGGAGGTGGCTGCAATGATCGATTACACGCCGTTTTGGCAGACGCTGCGTGCGTCCCGTGAGACGACCTATACCTTGATCAAATACCACCGAATTTCCTCCTCAACTCTGGACAAACTGCGGAAGAATCGCCCGGTAAATACGACAACGCTCAATGACCTTTGCCGCATTTTGCATTGTTCGCTGGATCAAATCGCGCGATATGTACCCTCCGAGGAGGATCAGACATTATAAAAATCACCCGAACGGATCTTTTCCGTTCGGGTGTTCTGCATATTATCGTTTGATCGGATGTTCCGCAATGTATCGGTCTAAAAGCTCAGCCGCGTCGCTGCAAAGGAGCTTGCAGGGACGTTTTTTGTAGTAGTCCGCAGTGCGCTGCTCCGGCGCAGTACCGGTCGTAACCTGCACGCCGTCAAGTAGTTCGCGGCAAAGATACGAGCCGTTTTTCTCGCGGAATTGCGCGGCAAGTGCTTGGATGCGGGCGTAATGTGCGGCTTTTTCCTCATGGGAAAGATGTGTGCTTTCGCCGTAGAGCAAGCCGGCGACCATAAACATTCCGCTGACTGCGCCGCAGACCTCGCGCAGACGACCCATACCGCCGCCAAAGGAGGAGGAAATCGAAAGCGCGGTCGCTTCGTCCAGGCCGGTCAGATCGCTGAAGGCTAGGAGGACCGCCTGCGCGCAGTTATAGCCGCGCTTGAAATTCTCGGCAGCAAGGGTAGAGTGATTCATGAGTGCGCCTCCTTCGGGAAAGCAACGCCGTTATACTTCAGCATATAGCGAACAGGGTAGAAGCCCTGCAGATAGTTTTTTTCATACCAGTCAAAGGTGGCTTCGGGAAGGTGCTGCAGCTCGGGTGCATCGCAGCGGAACAGCTCAAAGGTTGTTTGGTCACCGCACAGCAGAGCAGCAATCAGCTCCTTCTGACCCTCGGCAGCAAGCCGGTCAAAAACAGCGTCCATCAGCGTGACGCAGATCAGCTCATTCTGTTCGGCGCGGTCTTGCTTTGTGGCAAACCAGTAAAGGAAGTCTGCCTGTGTAAAGGCTTTGCGCGCCGTAACAAGCGCCAGCTTTTGAAACTCCTCCTCAGCGCCGCGCTTGAGCACGTCAATGAGATAATACAGCAGATTTTCGTCCAAAAGACAGCAATCGAGTAAAACCTCGTAGGCGCTCCTCGGGCCGTCCGGCTCGTCGATTTTCGGGGGTTCAGCCGGATTCGGCTGAGGTTCTGAATCGGCTTCCTGCGGCATATCCTGTGAGGCAAGTGCGCTCAGTGCGGCCATCAGCTCTTCCGGCTTGTAGTTTTCATACACCTCCGGCGGAAGCGTTTGACCGTCAAGCTGCGCACAGCGGCGTACAAATTCCGGAATGCCGATCGCCTGAATCTGTGTTTGCAGTTCCGTGGCACGGGCCATCGGCTCCTGCTCGGTTAATTCCATGCCCTCGGGCGGCTTGCGGCTCCCATCGGCCAGCTCCTGAAGGTATTTCAGATAGTATTCGATCAAATTCATTGCATAACACCTCATTTTAATTATAGCGTGTTGCACACAAAAAAGCAACTGCCCTTTGACAAGCAGACCGGATACTGCTATAATATGGAAAAAATACTTTGCGTAAAGGTGGAAATGCTATGAAAATCAAAATCACCGCTGACAGCACCTGCGATCTTTCTCCGGAACTGATTTCTGAAAACGATATCGGCATTGTTCCCCTGTTTGTCAACAAGGGCGGCGAAAGTTTCCTCGACGGTGTGACGATTACACCTGCGGAGATTTTTGCTCATGTGGCTGCCGGAGGCGATCTTTGCTCTACGGCTGCTGTTCCGATCGGCGTATATCAGGAGTATTTTGAGAAATACTTAAAGGAATATGATGCCGTTGTGCATGTCTGTATCGGCTCGGGTTTTTCCGCATGCTACAACAATGCCCGTCTTGCGGCAGAGGACTTTGAAAATGTTCGTGTGATCGACTCTAAAAATCTGTCGACCGGACATGGTCATGTTGTTTTAGAGGCCTGCAAGCTGGCAAAGACAGCGACAGATCTGGACGCAATGCAGGCAGAACTGGATGAACTGACTTCTCGTGTGGATGCGAGCTTCCTGCTTGATCGGCTGGACTATATGGTGAAGGGCGGCCGTTGCTCTCTGGTTGCGGCATTGGGTGCAAACCTCCTGAAGCTGAAGCCCTGCATCGAAGTCGTTGACAACAAAATGATTGTTGCGAAAAAATATCGCGGCAGCATGGCCAAGTGTATGGATCGTTATGTTCGCGACCGTCTGGAAAATTCAGAGAACATTCTTCCGGAACGCATTTTTGTAACGCATTCTCCCGTTGCTAAGGAAGTGAATGAGGCGGCGCATAATGCAATTCGTGACTGTATGCATTTTGACCATGTTTACGACACCAATGCCGGCTGTACGATTAGCTGCCATTGCGGTGAAGGCTGCCAAGGCGTTCTGTATATCCGGAAAAAATAGAATAAAAATATACCGGCTGCCGTTTGAAACGGCAGCCGGTAAAATGTTTTTTTAATG
>JAEDKB010000033.1 GCA_016296045.1 Oscillospiraceae bacterium | reverse complement strand
ACACAGGGCAGATGACGTCCTCGTGCTCGGCGATGAACTTGTCCATCTCGTCAAAACTCAGCGCGTCCACGTTGACTTCAGGATGCTCTGCGCCGATCAGCTTGTCGGCGCGGTGGCGGGCCTTGCACGCCTTGCAGTCAAGCAGCGGGTCGGAGAAGCTCGACACATGGCCCGTCGTGACCCACGTCTGCGGGTTCATGATGATGGCCGCGTCGAGGCCGACGTTGTACGGGCTTTCCTGCACGAACTTTTTCAGCCATGCCTTTTTCACATTGTTCTTGAACTCCACGCCGAGCGGGCCGTAGTCCCAGGAATTTGCCAGACCGCCGTAGATTTCGCTGCCGGCATATACGAAGCCGCGGTTCTTGCAGAGCGCGACGATCTTGTCCATGGTCTTGTCTTGATGATTCATAAGTAACCTCCGTCCTTCTGACGAAATATTTTCTATATATTATAATGAAATAGCACATAAAG
Organism: Oscillospiraceae bacterium; assembly: GCA_016296045.1. Classification (GTDB taxonomy): domain Bacteria; phylum Bacillota; class Clostridia; order Oscillospirales; family Oscillospiraceae; genus JAZOXB01. The sequence goes on along the minus strand of JAEDKB010000033.1, from coordinate 12,778 downwards.
TCAACCGAGCCTCAGGAAAATTCAGCAGGATTCTTTTGTTTTGCGCGCAAATGTGGTATACTCTCTGAGAATCACATAAAAAGAGAGGAAGACCGTTCTTGAAGGCAATCGGCAGGGTGATTTTATCTGCAATATTTCTGGTGGTGACCGGGCTGATGGCGGCATTTGCGAACTTTGCGCCGCAGCTTGTGTTTCAGTTTTACCCAAAATGGTCACGGGATATTCTCGCACATATTTCATCGGTCACAGAGCTTCTCCCCATCGCTCTGTGGGAAATCCTTTTGGTTCTGATCGTGCTCTGGGTGCTTTATACATTGATCCGGGTCTTTTCCGGAAAAACCGGTTTTCTCAAGTGGCTGACCGGTTTGGTGCTGGGTGCGTCCATCGGACTGTTTCTGTTTGTGGGTCTTTGGGGTCTCAATCACTTCGGCCCAGGCATCGGAGACAATCTCGGCCTGTCCGTCCGGCCGTACAGCAAAGAGGAGCTGATTGCCGCGACCAGATATTACGGCGCGCAGGCGTCCTCTCTGTCGGATGCCATCAGCCGTGATGCAGAAGGCCGCGCAGATTTTGCCGATTTTTCCGTCCTTGCAAAGCAGGCGGGTGAGGGCTATCGGGAACTGGCAAAAACGAATGAGCAGTTCACCGGCAGTCTGTCTCCCGTCAAGCCGCTGGCTTCCTGGAAGCTGTTCAGCAAAATGGGCAACACGGGAATTTTTATCTGCTTTACCGGCGAAAGCTGTGTCAACCCGGACACCTACGAGGCATGGATTCCGTTTACCATGTGCCATGAGATTGCGCATCGGCAGGCCGTGGCAGCGGAGGATGACGCGAATTTCTGTGCCTATCTTGCCTGCATGGAAAACAGTTCAGAGCAATTCCGGTATTCCGGTGCCTTCGCAGCGTTCATCTACTGCAATAATGCCCTTGCCGAAGTAGACAGTCAAGCCGTGAGTGAGCTTTGGCAGGAGGTTGCTCCCGGCATCCTGACGGATGCTCTGGCAGCCAATGAGCATTATGCCCAGTATGAGGGAAAGGTGCAGGATGTGGCACAGAAGGTCAACGATGTCTATCTGAAAGCTTTCTCGGAAGAATCCGGCGTGCAGTCTTACGGGGAAGTCGCAGACCTGCTGATCGCATGGTATCTGCAAAAACAAGGATAATTTTGAAAAACCACTTGACAAATGCAGGGCGTTTTCGTATAATAAGCCCTGCTGACGGACGGTTAGCTCAGCTGGTATGAGCACATGCTTGACGTGCATGGGGTCACAGGTTCGAGTCCTGTACCGTCCACCATCAAGCTGCACCAAAAAAGATGCCGCTGCGAAAAGCCTAGAAGTTTCAACGACTTCCGGGCTTTTTTGCGCCCATTTTTAGAGGCGTGACAAAAAGATGCCAAAATGGGCTTTGGCAAATTTGATGGACCTGTACCTTTACCCAAGGCTTTTTGAGCCGCTTTTCCGAGGATTTTTCGGGAAAGCGGCTCGTTTTTGCTCTCGGCAAAACGTAGAATTTGAGCAGGCTTTTTTGTTGGTGTTGCTGGACAGACATTCCGAGTGTATGTGCCATTGTGTTGACACGGGCAAAGCCCAAAACACACTACAATGCCTTGGTGGAACGCTATGACAGACTGAAGGCGCAATACGATGAAGTCAGCACCGCAATTTCTGACAATGAAGCAAGGTATGAACAGATGGGCAGATTCATCACAGTCCTGAAAGACCAGGAAGGCGTTATCACAGAATTTGACGATGCCCTTTGGAGCAGTCCAGTGGAGAAAATTGTAGTAAAGAGCAAGGAAGATGTGACGGTGGTATTCAAAGACGGCACCGAAATGAAAGCAGAATAAGGTATGAAGCAGATACGACACTCAGGATTTATGTCCTGGGTGTTTTTGCTATGTGTACAAAGTGCAAATTTCGAGATGAGTAGATTGAAGGGAAAGCAAAAATGTGTTATAACATTATCCGATTAATCATCTAGATGTTTCTGGAAATCAGGCAGTTTATTCCACGATTTTTGAGAGGATCCGGCAGCAGGAGCGGCAGAGCCTGCTGCGCGATGAAATGTACGAGCTGTTGCTGCAGGAGCTTCTGATCGAAATCAGCAGGCAATTTCCGGAGCTGTTTGTGCAGGAAAACAGCGATGTTGTGGAACTGATCTGTCAGATCCAGGGACGCTTTGAAACGTCCTGTGGTCAGGTCTATTCTTTACAGTCGCTAGCGAAAGAATATGGACTGAGCAGTTCCTATCTTTCCCATCTGTTCAAGCGGATCACGGGAATGCCTGTCATGCAATACCTGTTTTATTGCCGGCTGAACACGGCAAAGGCGCTTCTGGCAGAGTCTGCGCTTTCTGTCGGTCAGATCGTGGAGCGGTGCGGCTTCAGCGATGCAAGCAATTTCAGCCGCACCTTCCGAAAACAGACCGGTCTGTCTCCTAGAGAGTATCGAGCCGCAAAAAAGTATCCGCTGGATTCTGATTGAATCTGCTCATTCAAATGCCAGCAGGCCAAAGCGTCCAAGGCAGTAGAATGCACAAGAACAGTCTTCTAGTTCTTTCCATGCGAGAGAATGCAGTGTTCCTGTCAGGCTTTCGCATTTGTAAAAGGTTACAAGTATCACGTCTCCACTTTTCGGTGCAAACACAGGGAAAACAGGCGAATGAACAAAAATGGAATCCGGCTAAAATCTCCAAACCTTCCTCGGCACAGGTTGCCCTTGCCCGGAACGGTTCTCGCAGCAGATGCAGACGCACCAGCGGCTCAATGTCCGTTCCGATCCAGATAAACGGACAGCAAGTCAGGTTATACTTATGATTGTTTGGAAAGTCTGCTCCTGCTGCTTCTGGTCGATCTGCTGCGCCATGTGGCCGGCACCCAGTGGGGCAACAAGAAATACATGAACATGAAGCACTTAGAGGCGGCTCTGGACAACACCTCTATTGCCGGCTGACTTCATTCAGCCGAAGCCTGCAAATAAATTTGCGCATAAATCTTGACGGGATCGGTGGGATTTTCCGGTCAGCAGCATTCTCCTGCCAGTTTCACACTGTAACGGGAAGCACACCGCTGGAATATGGCAGAACGCTTCGATGGTGTTCGGCCTGTTCTTTTTTGCAACCAGGTATACGAAAAGCGCAAAAACGTCACCCTGTATTGTGCAAAATGTGCTTTCATCACGCTAGGCATAATACAGGGTGGTTTTCTTGTCGTTTTTCGCAGAGATATCGCTGCGAAGCTTTGTGGGCAGATGCTGAGATCCTTTCTGAATACCATTTCAAACTCGTCCAGCGTTTATCACAAGCTCCGCCGGTCCTTTTGCTTCAGATCCTCTGTTGTACTGGAAATCCGTTGATGCGCATGCGGCTTTTATGCATCAATATCCACATCGTACCTCTCGTGCGTAAGCAGCTTTTTTTCAGAGGTGTCAGCGATTATGTTGCGGAAGTGTACATTATCAAATCGATCTGACGTGCGCATACAGCGGAAATCCAGTGCGCAGCCTGCAAACGGAAGTCCCGGATATGTATAACGGTTCCGGTAGGATCCATCTCCTGGGTCATTGCAATATGCGGCCGTTCCGGAATAGAACACATTCTCGATCAGTACGTTTTTCATGTCCACTCCGCCGAAAATGGAGCAGTTATTCTCTTCAAAGACCATTTCCGGCAGGAACGAGGAAACTGCATGCATCGTGCCACCGGAAGCAAAAACATCGGATATATGACAATCCTGTAAGCTCCCACCCAAAAAGATGCAGCCGGCCCCCTGTGAATGGACGTTTCGCACAGTTATTTCTCTGGTTTCCCCAAGGATCGAGGTACGCTTACAATAATAGTTGTTTTCCCCGATTTTCACCACGCCCCAAGGCGTGTATTCTGACGGCTCGTCGAATACATTTTCAATCGTGATCCGATAGAGCTTTGCCCCGTCAGTATTGCGAAGTGCAACGATTGTTTGGCGCGTAGACGCTCGAATATTCCGGACGATAATATCGTGGATGTCCTGATCTTTTCCGTTTACATAATAATCTCGCTCCGAGGATAAAGGAAATGCCGACAATGCAACGGTATCATCGCCCGTTCTACCTGTAATATCTTCTATCAGAATGTTGTTGCAGCCAACACGGACATTGATTCCGTCCTGATTGGGCTGGAGCTTGCCATTGAAGAATGACAGATGTGCCAGCCGACCATTTCTGCAATAGATCTGGTTGATTGCCCACCAGCGCTGATTGATAAGCCGGATGCCTTCGATCACATAGCCGTTGACGTTGTGCAGAAGGATCAGGCAATTATATCGAATGCTCGGAAAGCCATCGCGATTCGATGTTGCTTCCGTCAAGCCGTTTGGCAGGCCCCCGTCCAGTGTCGCATTTCGTAAGCCAATGATCTGAATGTTGCGCTGCTCATATTCCAATGAATACCGATCGGCATGAAACATATTCTCACTGCGGAAGATGTTTTCAAATACGTTGTCCTTCAGCCTCAGATGGCAGCCGTCCAACACGATTGTGATATTGGATGGAAGCAGAATCGTACGATCTATCTGCCATGGTATGATTTCTCCATCCGGAGTCTTTTTCGGCGGAATCAGCACGCAGCCGCACCCAGTTTCTATTGCCAAGCGGATCGCGTCTTGTATCGCAGTGGAATCGCTATCGGAATCCATGCGCGGTATTGTATAGTTGGAATACATCATATGTTCCTCCCTGCAGTATTCTGATTCCCCCTTCTTGTGAACTGCCTTCTTTCAGAGGTTCAGAGCTTCTGTTCCAAGCAAAGCGAAATCTCTTGCTGTTATCTTAACATTGCACATATGGTTCGACAATTTTAAAATCGCGCAATGTCTCCAAAAATCAATAACTTCCATGTCTATTCGTTCAAATAATCAAAGGCATCCTGCATCATTGCGTCGGCGCACTTCGACGGATCTTTTCCGCCAACGCTTCGGTTTGAAAACTCAAAATCCACACGGGATACCTTCGCATTTCAAACCTCGACCTGAAGAAAAAGCTCTCGCCGAAGTTGCTTGCCAAATTGTGCGGTGCTACTAAAGAATACTTCCGGTGAGGTTCAGCCTTTGCCATTCTTATAAAAATCAGCAATCATTCTAATTATTTGTGAACAGTTGATGCCTCAATGGTTTTTAGCGTTTTGTGTGCTTGCAGAGTCTTTCCAGTTCAGCTATACTGATTATAGTCGGGGAACAGCCTGAGGTGCGTCTGCACGAATTCCGCAACAGAAATGGAGCTTCTGTTATGAAAAGCATTTTTAATCTGGATTCTCCCGTCATGACTATTTTGACGGAGATTGCTGATTTAATCATCCTGAACTTGATTTATCTGTTTTTCTGCATGCCGATCGTAACGATCGGCGCTGCAACCGCAGCTATGTACCGTGTCATGCTGAACTACGAAAAAGGAGAGAGCGCGAATCCTGTCAGGCAATTCTGGAAAGCATTCCGCGAAAATTGGAAGGGTGCAACGATTCTCTTTCTCATCATGCTGATCCCTATGGCTTGTATGCTCTATTATTTTCTGGTCATCGCTGCGTCTGTATATGGCGGATCGAAGCTGACACTCGTAATGAGCTGTATTGCTGCACTTATCATTATGATGCTTTGGTCATTCCTTTGGCCCATGCAGGCACAGTTTGAAAACAAAATCGGAAGCACGATCAAGAATTCTCTGATTCTTTCGATTGTGCATTTTCCGAGAGCAGTTTTGATGTCCGTTATCAATGTGCTTCCGCTTTTGTTGTTTCTGTTTTCTCCGGAGCAGTTTCTGCAGTTTTTCATCGTGTGGATCATGCTGGGCTTCGCTCTTCCTGCGAAAATAAACACGAAGCTGATTTTAAAGGTGTTTCGTCCTTTTCTTGAAGCAGATACAACTTCGGACGCTTCAAACCGCATAAAGAAGCGCTCACGGTGTTGAGTAGGTGCATACGGGATCGGCCTAAAGCGCGCACTGCAAAGCTTTTGTTTTGCAGTGCGCGCTTTCTGGCCTATTGGACTGAATGATGACTTGAGCGTACTATTGTGCGGCCTTAAGCCTTTTTTGTTTGATTCCTCTCACTCTGTTCTTCGATCAGAAACACACAATGAGGAATTGCGACGAAAACTGGTGGGAGAGATTGAAAAGTACTTTTTAAACTTTGTGGCAAAGTAGCCCGGGCTCGAGAAACCGACATCTGCGGCAATCTGTTGAACACTTCGATCCGAGTTTTGAATAAGCAGTTCTTTTGCTTTTTCCATACGGATATCATTCAGATATTCCGTAACCGTCTTTCCGGTATATTCATAAAATTGTCGGCCCAAATAGGATTGACTGATATTGAGACGCTGCGCCAGCAGTTGAAGATTCAATTCGCTGTCTGCATAGTCCCGCTGCATGATTCCCAATGCATACTGCATTGTATAGGCTGTGCGATTCATACTGAGTCGCTGTAGATGGAAAATAATTTCATCAAACAATAGCAAAAAGGAATCCAAAACGCATTGACGGTCAGATGCGGAAGCAATCTTATTACACACCTGCCGAAAATGCAAATCGGCCTGCGAAATTCCGCCCGTCGCCTGCGCGATTTCCAGCATATGTTTTGCCAACTGCTGCAGGACATCCAAGACAGTATCCCAGCAATAGCCGCAGAGCATATCCAGCATCTCGTTCATGCAGGATATCAAAGCCTCTCTGTTGGCGCTGCGAATTTGTGCTGCAACATTGGCTGTCATCTGCCGCAGCACTTGCGGATCGGGATATTTGCTTTCTATGGGGCAGATTGAAAAGAACAGCTCGGTTTGCATTGCACTGCTGTACAGGCACTGTATTGTGCGAAGTCTGCCTGCCATCTCACGATAAACATCCGCCAACTCGCGATTTGCATCCACACTTGCTGCCGATACAAGTATACAGTTAAAAAACGGACGGTTTTCTTTCGCACAGATTGACGCCGAGACCTGTTCAAGCAAATATTGTTCGCCGCGGTGCTGATCCAGACGCTCGGTAAGCAAAAACAGCAGTCTGCGCATACCTACTTCAAAAAAGGTACACCTTCCAATTTCCTGAAGCATCTGACGAACACCTTCGCAAACATCGGTATACCATTGATAGTAGTCACTCAACACTTCAGAGCCTGGGCTATCCTGCAAATCGAGCAGAATGGCGCAGTAGCCTTTCTTTTCAGAGAGAATTTTCTTCCGGTACAAAATGCTCTGAACATTATTTCCAAGAAGCATATTTTTTACGATCAGGTTTTCTTCATCCTTTTCCTTTAGTCGCTTAACATATGCAGAAACATGCTTATAATATCTCTGCAGATACTGTAGCTCGTCCCCTGAATCGTTTTCCATTGTAACTGCAGGCTCATTCTGCTGAATCGTTGAGACCAGTGAACCAAGCGGTGCAAACATTTTCCGCCCAACCATATATGATACATACATACACAAAGCGCAGACGAAGAGAACTGCGAGCGGCAGTGTCAAAAGCGCAGCCGCTACCTTTGCTTGGGGGGACTGAACAGGAATCACGGCTGCGATATAAAAGCCTGGATAATGTGAAGCGGATGAAAGAACTACCTGGCGTGTCCCATCGGGCAGTGTATGCTGAAATTCATTTTCTCCGGCAAGGATTCTCGAAACATCTATGCTCAATGACAAATCCTGACCATAGCCTCGCCTGCCGCTGTCTATAATCAGGTGTCCTTGAAAATCCACAATATAAAATTGAGGGTTTTCATCACCCTTTTCTGACGGAAAGAGAACGGATGTCAACTGCGTCAAGTCGCAGTTGACGACAACGGAGCCTGTATAAAATGGATCTGCAAACGAGGCTGCCTGCATATACATACTAAGTAAAGGGACCGCAGCTGCATTTTCATATCTGCTGTTGACCGTCCACACAAACGGAAACAGGCTCATGTTTTGTTCTGAAAGCTTCTTCGGCAGAACAGACTCCAGATTTTCCAAAAACAAGGACGAATTTGTTATGTGGAAAAAGCAGTTTCCATTATGGTTGATAACATATACAGAATGAAGCTGTTGGTGCTGCTGAAGTCCCTTCTGAATCTCCTGTGCAACGTGGACGCGTTCTGCCTGTGTAAGTTCATCGGAAACACGGATCTTTCGTACTGCATCCGAATAATATAGCTCCTGGCAATAGCTCCCCATGTCAGAAAGATACTGAGAAAACAAGAGATCTGTTTGAGCAATGGAAGTCTGAAGCATATGCAGCCGCTCCCGATACGCCTGCTGCAGCAGCAGGCGTACCAGAAAGCTGGCAGCAAGAATCGATATTGTTACAACCAAAAGGCCGGCAAAAAGCACAAAACGAAATGTCAGTGATTTTTTTCGAGCAACATGGCTCCGGCATATCTGCTTCACGCTTCAGACTCCCTTGTTTACTCAATGGTTTTCATGATAGAACTCGGAGAACTGTGCCTGATATTCCGCAATGATCGTATCCAAACCAGCCTTCTTAAGTTCGGCGATCGCATTATCGTAGTTCTCATCATAGTCTACAATTCCTCGGTAAATCGGCTCCATATATTCGCTGATAGCAGCGGCTAGCATATCCATTTCGGTAGAGACCGGTGCTGAATCAAATGCGAAACCGGCAAGCTTGGACATAATCGCACCATCATCGGTATGCTCATACATGTCGATCTTATCTTGACTGATGCTGGGATCATACGTCATGTAGCATTTCGCCATCAGGAACCAGTCCTCCCAGAACACATCCGTCGAAAGCTTCTGAATATTCCCGTTTGCATCGCGCTCATAATCCTTTCCTTCCACGCCGTAAATCAGGAAGTCGTAGGTCTGCTGATCCTTGTACATCCAGTCGAACAATCGCAGCCAATCCTCAACATGCTCAGCATCTGCTGCGGAAATGCTCATGCCCCAGTCATAGTCGCGGTCGATTACACCCGGGCGATCCCCGATTTTGATCCTTGTAATCTTTGCATTCGGAATCGCACTGATAAAGCTGGCTTCAATGATCTGACCGGCTACGCCATATCGGGCAAAGCAGTTGCCGGCATTCCAGTCAGCAAGGCCCTGACCGGGATCGGTAAAATGATCGGGCAGGGCATAACCCTTTTCAATCAGCAGGGCATTGAACTGCGAGCACTTTTTGAATAGCTCACTTTCATAATAGTTATAGACAATGTCGTTGTCTTCCTGCTCGTTGACATACACGCCGTTCTTCCTGCTCGTCGTTGTGACTTGTCCGATAAATTCATGACCGAGAAGCGTGTTTGTCGGATCTGTTCCGCCCGCATCTCCGCCCATATAAACGCGCATGCCGGGATAAGCATTTTTGACAGCTTCAAAGCATTCCAAAAGTTGATCGATGGTCGTGATATCCGATGCTTTTATGCCGATTTCATCCAAAATATCTTCGCGAACAGTATAGAATTCACCCGTTCCGCTGTATGCCTTATTGCCGAAGGGGATGATATAAATATTATCATTGAATGTACAGCCGCTGAATCCATACTGTCCACGCATAGCAAGAAGATTTGGGCAGTTCTCTTCAATTAGATCCATCGGGATTTCTGCGCAAAGGCCTTTCTGTGCCCAGTCCGTAAACGCAACTGTGTTGTTTACAGCGATCTTTTCACCGGTAATCAGCATGGTCTGAAGAACATCCTTGCTGCTCCATGGCAGGAACTCAACAGTCAGGTCGATGTTCAGATCACGAAGAACTGCGTCATGGAAGTCCGTTTTGAAGTATTCCTCACGGCGAGGAGACAAATCACCGAACATGACCAGACGAAGTGCAACAGGCGTCTCTTCTTTCTCTGCCAGATCCGCCCCGTCTGTCTTAGCATGCTCATTTGTCTGTGCTGACTGTTCTGTCTGTGGTGTCTGGTTCTTGCTCGCACAGCCTGTGAATAGGCATAGAAGCAGTACTGTCCCCAGAAGGAGTGCAATCATCCTTTTCTTCATTTTCTTCATTTTTATTCCTCCATTTAAAAAAATATTCTATCATGGCCGACAAATCGAGTCAACCGGATAGCCTGTTTACCCCTTTATCGCACCAATTGTAATGCCCTTTACAAAGTATTTCTGTACGAAGGGGAAGACAAAAGCAATCGGAATTACAGTTAATACTGTCATTACCATGCGGGCGGTGTTGGCAGGTAGCTCAATATCCGCCATTGCGGAAGTCGCCTCGCTTCCGGAAAGGAGAAAGGTAATATTGGACATCATGCTGTACAGGATTTTCTGAACCGGGAAAAGCGCACTGTCCGTAATTAAATACAAAGACAGAAAAAAATCGTTCCAATAGGTCAAGGCCGTAAACATAATTATGGTCACAATGCTGACCTTTGACAGAGGAATGGCAATGCTGAGAAAAACGCGTAATTCAGAAGCGCCGTCCAGCTTTGCCGATTCAATCAGTGCCCGAGGAGTTGAGCGGAAGCTGCTGCGGACAATATACATATTAAAAACATTGATCGCATATGGCACAAACAGCGCAAACAGGTTGTTTTTCAGCCCATAATATTGTGTTGTGAGGATATACCATGGGATTACGCCGCCGCTGAAGACCGTTGCAAACCATGCAATAAACGAAAGCGTGTTTGCGAACGGGACAGTCTGCTTGTCTTGAGCCGCCGTATATGCGTAGCAGATCGTTACAAATGTTGTAAAAATCGTTCCGGCTACGACAGTTACAGTAGAGACACCAAAAGCACGAAGCAATAATGTCTTTTTGTTGTTCAGGACATATTTGAAACTGTCCAATGTGAGCACCTTTGGGAAAATTGAAAAGCCGTTGAGTGTCACATTTGTTTCTGAATTAAATGAATTGACAACAATAACCCAAAGCGGAAAAAAGCAAAGAAAAGCGGCAATTCCGACAAGGATGCAGGCAGCGATATTTTCTCGATGCAGTGAATGTGATTGTTTCATTTTTTCCTCCCAGCCATACCGTTTTGTTTCCGAACAGGAATAAAACGCATCAAAACAAGACGTATTCCGGATCAACCTTCTTAACGATCCAGTTGCAGAATGTGACAAACAGGAAGCCGAATATAGACTGATACAGTGTAATCGCAGATCCGGAAGCAAAATTACCGTTCACCATGGCGGATCGATATACAAACGTAGCAATGGTATCTGTCGTTTCCAATAGCGAAGGATTCAACTGTGTCATGCCCATGATCGGGTCAACCGCACCGCCCAGTATTCCGCCAACCTGAAGCAAAAACATGATAATGATTGTAGGTTTTAGCAGGGGGAGCGTAATTTTTGCAATCTTTTGCCATCTAGATGCGCCGTCGATCTCCGCTGCTTCATACAGATTCTGATCAAAGCCGGTTAAAGCCGCAAAGTAGACAAGAGATCCGTACCCCATACTCTTCCAGACATTTGCAAAGACCAAAATTGGCCACCAGTACCATGGGTTGGTATACCATTTAACAGGATCCATTCCCAGCTGTACCAAAAGCCGGTTGACGACGCCGCTTCCCTCGCTAAGAAGAACATTGAAGACCATGCCAACAACGACCCATGAAATAAAATGCGGAAACAGCATGATCGATTGTGTTACCTTTCGAAACCGCACACTGCGAATCTCATTTACAGCAATCGCTAGTGCTACGTTAACGGCAATCCCGAAAAGAATACTAAAGCAATTAATGACCAGCGTGTTTCTTGTTGCACGCAGGGCATTGCTCATGTTGCGGAAGAAAAATTCAAAATTCTTCAATCCGACGAATTCGCTCCCAAACAAGCCTCCCTGATAGGTGTAACGTTCAAAAACAATGTACAAGCCTACCATGGGCAGATAACTGAACATCAACAATGCGATCAAGCCTGGCAATGGCAAGATGAAAAAGAGAATCGGTGTGCGTCTTTTCCTTGCAAGTGTCTGAACTGATGTTTCGACCGGGTTCTTTCTTTTGATTTGATTGAGAATACGCATAATATCACCTGCTGTATGTTATTCAAAAATTGCATATGTAACAATATTTTTCAGTGTTTAGCATAGCATTCTTGTTACTATGTAACAATTATAAAAATCTGCAATCGTTTTGAAAATCCACAAAAATGAATGATATATTGGTACGATTGCCGCATCCTGTATAATGAGCAGAAAACTTTTTGCACCGCTGCGCATGATGATCCGGAATATCCAGAACAGCAGCGTAATGAATCAACTGACGGAGTACCGGGGTGACGAGCTTCAATATATGGAAGAATACTATCGGAATGTGTCTTCCTAACTATAGCTGTGACCACTAGAATAGATTGTTTCGGATTTTGTCTGACCGCAAGCGCAGGAGTACGAACGGTAGCCGTTGCTGGTACAGGTGGCAGCCTGCTCATTCTGAAGAATCCATGTGTGGCTGCCGCAGTCCGGACAAGTGCCGGAACCGTAGGCGCCCGCGCCGTGGCTCTTATAGGTGTAAGTGCCAAGGTACTGGACGTAGTGGCAGGCGTAACACTCGTTGTAGTTTGCATGACCACGCGAGGAATGTGCAACTTCAACGTATGTGCCCTGGAACGAATACTTTCCGCATGAAGGGCAGTTGCCAATGATGGAGCCGGTGGACTGAACAGAGATACCCGGCGCTTTCTTGATGCCGTTGGGTGCAGTGGTGGCGGCGTCTGCGTTCTGATACACGCCGTACAGATCATAAAAATACCGGCTGCTGCGATTGGAAGCCGCCCAATCATAGGTGTAGAACGGCACCGTTGCTTCCGGGTAGCCGATGATGTAGGCGATATAGAGCGTGTCGCCGGAATCGGCTTCGCGCCAGAACGCAT
>JAEDKB010000032.1 GCA_016296045.1 Oscillospiraceae bacterium | reverse complement strand
ACTAGAATCTCATAAAAAGGTTAAAAAACCTTTTTATAGCGCCGAGGGCGCGTCATACCAGTTCTTAATAAAAAGCTTGAAAAGCTTTTTATAGCACCGAAGGTGCGTCAAGAACTGCATGAGACGGCTTTTGTGGCTTTTGCCGCAAAAGGGCAACGCGATTAGCGGTGCCTTCTTAATAAAAACAAAAGGTTTTTATTAAGAATTAGTATCAGATTCTGCACAAGACGGCACATCGTGCTTAAGCACGATGTGAGTGTGCGTAGCACACGGGATTCTTGATGAAACTATTGAATCAAGAATCAGTATGAAAGCGGAGCAGACACATTATGGCAAAAAAGTATGTTAAGGATTACCGACTTACGGACTCCGTGAATACCAGAGGAAAGCTTCATACCGAGTGCGAATATATCGGCGGGTATTTCTTTTTCTCTGCCGATGCGGAGGGTGTGCGCAGAAAGGCACGTCTGCTTGGCGTGTTTTGTGCGGCAGGCTGGGTATGCTGGCTTGCACCGTTATTTTGCAACAACGGCGCAATGCATATACCGTTTATCTCATTCCCGTATCTATTTGCAGCGCTGTCGCTTTGGTTGATGAGCACCGCTGCTTATACCGCGCTTACGGCAAAGGAACCGATGAAACGCAGACAGGCAGACCGCTTGCGGACGTGGATTCCCGGCACCTCGCTTGCCACGGCGATTTTATCCGGCATTGCCCTGCTCGGCATCGCCATTTCGCTGATTTTCCAAATTGGCAGCCTCAATTCCTTTGACTGGCTGTTTGGAAGCTGTGCGGCCTTGCTGTTTACAATCAGCGTTGCCGTATTCAGCATCAGAAAGGCCTTCCGTATGGAAGAACGATAACTTCATATTAAGCGTGTTTCAACACGATTAATAAAATTTAATAATTGGAGGAAACAAAATGAAAAAACTACTTGCACTTCTGCTCGCAGTTGTGATGGTTCTTTCTCTCGTTGCCTGCGCCGGCGATAACAATACCGATGCAAGCGATGCAACGGAAGCTCCTGTTGCAACCGACGAGACCACTGAACCTGACGCAAGCGGCAACGGTACGAAGATCGTCTATGCAACCGCGACCTTCGGCCAGAAATTCAGCCCCTTCTTTGCTACCACCGCTTATGACCAGGACGTTGTTAACCTGTTCACCGGCGGCCTTCTGGCAGCAGACCGTGGCGGCGCCATCATCGAGAACGGTATTGAAGGCGAAACCGTTACTTACAACGGCACCGACTATACCTACTACGGCATGGGCAATGTTGAGGTCGTTCAGAACGACGACGGCAGCGTTGATTACAACCTGACTATGCGTGAGGACGTTAAGTTCTCCGATGGCACTCCCGCTACCATCGATGATGTCATTTTCGGCATTTACGTACAGTGCGACCCGACCTATGACGGCGCCGCTACTATCTATGCACTCCCCATCGAAGGTATGGAAGACTATCGTTCCGGCATGGAGTCCCTGACCAATGTCATCCTGGCTGCAGGTCCCGACGCTGTCAGCGAATTTGCTACCGACGAGCAGACCTCCTACTTCTGGGCTGCACTTGATGCTGCAGGCAACAAGTTCTGCCAGAGCATCGTTGACTATGTCCTCGCTGAATACGGCGAAGACTACGGCGCAGTTGACTTCGCTACCTCCGCAGAGCTGTGGGGCTACGCAGCAGAAGATTCTGCAACCATGTGGGCACAGATGATCGAGAACTACGGCTATGATCTGTCCGATAACGGCATCAACCTCGAAGTTGCTGACACCTCTATCAGCGAGTTCCTGACGCAGGAACTGGGCGACAGAGCAGAAGAGTTTGCAAAGGGCGTTGAGACCGGCGCTTCCGCTGCAAACATCGCAGGTATCATCAAGACCGGCGACTACAGCATGACGGTTCATATGACCAGCTTCGACGCAACCGCAATCTACAACATGAACTTCATCGTCGCTCCGCTGCACTGGTACGGCGATCCGGCTATGTATGATTACGACAACAACATGTTCGGCTTCACCAAGGGCGACCTGAGCACTGTCAAGGCAAAGACTGCTGATCCTCTGGGCTGCGGTCCGTATGTTTTCGAAGGCTACGAAAACGGTGTTGTCACCCTGAAGGCAAACCCCTACTACTTCCTTGGCGCTCCTGTCACTGAGACGATCCTGTTCCAGGAAGCCAGCGACTCCGACTTCGTTCCCGGCATCATCACCGGCACCTTCGATATTGCTACTCCGTCCATCTCTGAGGACACCCTGAAGGCAATTCAGGACGGCAACAAGGACACCGCCGATCTCGTTGGCGACACCCTGACCACCTACCTCGTTGACTACCGTGGCTATGGCTACATCGGTATCAATGCTGACCTTGTCAACATCGACGGCGATCCCGGTTCCGATGCTTCCAAGGCTCTGCGTAAGGGCTTCATGACGATGTTCGCTGTCTATCGTGACACCGTCATCAACTCCTACTATGGTGATCGTGCATCCGTCATCCAGTACCCGATCTCCAACACCTCCTGGGCAGCTCCGCAGCCCGCTGACGAGGGTTACAGACTGGCTTACTCTGTTGACGCAGAAGGCAATTCCATCTACACCGATGCGATGACCGACCAAGATAAGTATGAAGCAGCTCTGCAGGCAGCTATCTCCTGGTTCAAGGCAGCCGGCTTCACCTTTGACGAAGCTACCGGCAAGTTTACCGATGCAGTTGATACCTACGAAGTCCTGATCCCCGGTGACGGCAAGCAGGATCATCCGGCATACGGCGTTGCAAGCGAAGCTTCCAAGGCTCTGGAAAGCATCGGCATCACCTTGCAGGTCAACGACGTTGGCTCCTCCACCTGGAACAACGCTCTGGAAGCCAACACCGCTATGATGTGGGCAGCTGCATGGCAGTCCACCGTTGACCCTGACATGACGCAGGTTTATCATTCCGAAAATGCTCATGGCCAGGGCACCAACTCCAACCATTACTCCGTCGACGACGCAGCTCTTGATGCTCTGATCGTTGAAGGCCGTGGCTCTGCTGACACCGAATACCGTAAGTCCGTTTACAAGTCTGCGATGGAAATCATCATGGACTGGGGCTGCGAACTGCCGCTGTATCAGCGCAAGGATTGCATTGTCACTTCTTCCATCCGCATCAACAACGATACCATGCCCAAGGATCTGACTCCGTACTGGGGCTGGTATGCGGAAATTGAAACCCTTGCAACCAAGTAATCTGAACGAAGTCTTGATGTAAAGGCTTAGTCCATGCACGGGAGGGGGATTGCCCCCCTTCCGTGTTTGCGGCATTTAAATAACCGGTAAAAGGCAGGATTTCTATATGCTGAAATATACATTAAAGCGCCTGCTGTACAGTGCAATCATTCTTTTATTTGTCATGTTCCTGATTTACTCATTGATGTACAACATGCCCGGTGGCTTCATTGAACAGAAGGCATACGAGCTTGCGTCAAAGCCGAACGCGACAAAGAGCGCGACAGAATGGCTTACGGAATTAAAGGCACAGTACGGTATGGATAAAGGTGTTGTTCCGGGTTACTTCACATGGCTCAAGAGTGCTGTGGTTGGTGACTGGGGCGACAGTTGGGCGTGGACACTCCCTGTAACGGAGCAGTTCTCCAATACAGTTTGGTATAGCTTCATTTTAAGCTTTATCTCGTTTGTTTTTGAAATTTTGATTGCTATTCCGCTCGGTATTGCGGCAGCAAAAAAACAGTACAGTTTTACAGACTATTTTACTACCGTTGTTTCTATGATTTGCATTTCGATGCCAACCTTCTTTATTGCAACGGTTTTGAAGTACGTGTTCTCTGTGAAGTTAGGCTGGTTTGACCTTACCGGCATGCAAGGCAGAGATTACGCAGAACTTTCTCAATTCGGACAATTTTTGGATGTTGCGAAGCACTTTGTGCTTCCGTCGATCACGATTGTTATCATCTCCATCGGCGGCCTGATGCGCTACACCCGTACAAATATGCTGGAAGTGTTAAATGCCGATTATATCCGCACCGCTCGTGCAAAGGGCGTGCCGGAGAAGAAGGTTATCAACCAGCACGCCTTCCGCAACACTTTGATTCCTTTGGTAACCACCCTCGGCGGCAGCCTTCCCGGTCTGTTCTCCGGCGCGCTGATAACAGAGACACTGTTTGCGATTCGCGGCATTGGCTACGCTTCCTACACTTCAATGACTCAGGCGGATGTTCCGTTTACTATGTTCTACCTGGCGTTTATTTCTATTCTAACGCTGCTTGGTAACCTGATTTCTGACCTGTTGTATGCGGCGGTTGACCCCCGTGTACGGCTCGGTTAAGGAGGGGTTGAAATGGCAAAATACAGCTTAAATGAAGTATTGAAGCAGCGCGAGGCGCAAAAGAGCCCGGAAACCGTGAACCCGGACGAGGTCAAGCTCGACGATGTTACCCGTGTTAAGGTACTTTCCCCGACTCGTCAGGTCATGAAGCGCTTCTTGCGTAACCGTCTGGCAATCGTTGGCTCGCTGATTCTCATTTCGATGTTCGTGTTCTGTTTCATTGGCCCGATCTTCTATGCTTATGGACAGAAGGATACCTTTCACAAGTATAATTCACAGAACGTCAACTATGCGCTTGCAAAGGTCAATGTCAACTATAACGGCTATGTTGTAGACGACAGCGTTGAATTTGACATTTCCGAAACAAACGCAATGAACACCCGCGTCAAGAGCATGATCGAAGACGGTCTGGATAATCTTCTGGTGGTTGGCGATAAGGGAGCATGCCTGATTGAAAAGCTCAATGATACAACCTATACGCTGAACAGAGCGGATGTAAAGGAAATCTGCACGATCGGCGGTTCTTCGGTAAAGATCGGCACCTATGATCTTCTGACAAAGGAGCTTGTCTATGAAAATGGCGTTGAAGAGATTTCCGGCTTAAAGGCTGCTCTTTCCAAGGAAATCGGTAAGTCTGCCAAGTCCGGTGAGGTCGAGTTTGGCGGTGTTACCTATACCTATGAAAAGGATAAAGGCAAGAGCTTTAACATCACCTCTTATGACGAAGGCATCAACTATGCGGGCGCACCGATGGATGAAGCGTTTGAAACCGCGCTGACCAGTGCTGCTGCAACCGGTGAATCCTTTACCTTTGACGGCAAGGAATATGTTCTTGCCTCGGAAAAGGAAGGCGTTTATGATGTTTACCAGTTCAACGGCAGCAAGGTTGGTATGGTTTATTCCATTTTGACCTTTGATGCATTTGAAACCGGTAAGAACATTTCCGATGAATTCCGCGCAAGTGCTCTGATGGCAGCGGCCGGAGATGGCAGCTTTACCGTTGACGGTACAGACTATACCATCCAGGCTGAAGGCGACCTTCTGACGGTAAGACTTGCTGACGGCACGGAATTCGGCGAGTTTGGACCGATGTCTATCCGCCGTTATTCCGGTGCGGACTCCATGGACTATCAGCTCAAGAAGGATATCGCAACCGCGATTGCCAACATGAACGCAAGCGGTGAAAAATCTGCAGAACTTGTTGCCGATCTTCCGCAGCAGGATGCAGACGGTCAGTATGTCTATGACGAGGAGAAGAACCTTCTCTATTCCGAAAGCGATCTGCGCATCACCCAGCGCAACACGGGTGAATATGTTATCAACTGCGATCAGGTCATCTATGTCATTGACACCTATGCTGCACCTTCATGGAAGCATCTGCTCGGTACCGATGGTGACGGCATGGATGTTCTTGCCCGTATCATGTACGGCGGCAGAGTTTCTCTGATGGTCGGCTTTGTCGTTGTCATTATTGAGACGATTCTCGGCGTTATCATGGGTGGTATCTCCGGCTACTTTGGCGGTTGGGTGGATACCGTCATCATGCGTCTGGTCGATATTTTCTACTGCCTGCCGTCCATGCCCATCATGATTATCATCGGTGCGATGATGGACGCTGTTCGCATGGATCCTTACAAGCGATTGATGATTCTGATGGCAGCGCTTGGTGTTATGGGCTGGGCAAGTGTTGCAAGACTGGTTCGCGGCCAGATTCTGTCTCTGCGTGAGCAGGAGTTCATGGTTGCAACCGAAGCCACCGGTGTCAAGGTTCGTGCGAGAATTTTCCGTCACCTTGTCCCGAATGTCATGCCGCAGCTGATTGTTACTGCGACGATGGGTCTCGGCGGTGTCATTCTGATAGAATCCACACTGTCCTTCCTCGGCCTCGGTGTCAAGCACCCGATGGCAACATGGGGAACCATGATCAACTCCGTCTCCTCGGCATCTGCAATGGCGCATTATGCACACATTTGGATTCCGGTCGGCTTGCTGATCTGCCTGACAGTTATCGCATTCAACTTTGTCGGCGACGGTCTGCGCGATGCGTATGATCCGCGCGCAAAGCGTTAAGGAGGGAACGAAATGGCTGAAGAAAGGAAAAAGTCTTCGTATATCTCCGCGAAAGAGTCTAGAAGAATCTCCAGATTTAACCGTAAGGTTACCAAGAAGTTAGAGGCCAACCGTGCCGATGCCAACAAGGATGAATCCTTGTATATCACCAAGATGAAGGATGAGAACAATGTTGTTGAGTTCGACAATGTTTGCACCTACTTCTTCTCGGATGTCGGCACCGTCAAGGCTGTTGACGGCATTAACTTCGAAATTCCCAAGTGCTCCACCGTCGGCGTTGTCGGTGAGTCCGGCTGCGGTAAGTCCGTCACCTCCCTTTCCCTTATGCAGCTTTTGCAGCGTCCGAGCGGACAGGTTGTCGGCGGTGAAATCCGCTTCAACCGCGGCGACGGAACGGCGTATAACATTGTGAATACGCCGAACAAGACCATGGAGCATATTCGCGGCAATGAGATTTCGATGATTTTCCAAGAGCCGATGACGGCTCTGAACCCTGTCTTCCGTATTGGTCAGCAGGTTGATGAAGTCACCATGCTTCATAATCCTGAAATGTCCAAGGAAGATGTCAAAGCTCGTACGTTGGAAATGCTGGAGCTTGTCGGTATTGCCAACAAGGAAGGCGTTTACAAAATGTATCCGCACGAGCTGTCCGGCGGTATGCGTCAGCGTGTCTGCATTGCAATCGCTCTTGCATGCAACCCCACTCTGATTATCGCCGATGAGCCTACCACTGCACTGGATGTTACCATCCAGGCACAGATTCTGGATCTGCTCCAGAACCTGAAGGATAAGCTCAATTCTTCCATCATGCTTATTACCCATGACCTGGGTGTTGTTGCCGGCATGGCGGACTATGTTGTCGTTATGTACGCTGGACGTGTCATTGAAAAAGGCACCTCGGATGATATTTTCCATCATCCCTGCCATCCGTACACCATCGGTTTGATGAAATCCAAGCCGGTTGTCGGACAGAAGGTAGACGAGCTGTACAATATTCCCGGCAACGTCCCCAACCCCGTTGATATGCCGGACTACTGCTATTTCCGTGATCGTTGCGAGATGCAGTGCGATGCCTGCAAGGGTAAGTATCCTCCCGAAATTCGGATCAGCGATACGCATGTCGTATCCTGCTACCGCTATCTCGATGAGGGTGAGAAGATGGGATACCCCAAATCTGTGAATGTGGAGGATCTGCTCAATGGATGAAATCAAAAACACCACTGCCACAGAAAACGATGAATACTTGGTAGAGGTCAACAACCTCGTCAAATGGTTCCCCATCAAGGCCGGTTTCTTCAAGCATACGGTTGGTAATGTTCGTGCAGTTGACGGTATTTCTTTTAAAATTAAGCGCGGCACGACGATGGGTTTGGTCGGTGAGTCCGGCTGCGGAAAGTCCACGACCGGTAGAACGCTGCTTCGTTTGCAGGGTAAAACCTCCGGCGAAGTTACCTTCGACGGCATCGATATTTTCTCCCTGAGCAAGGAAGAACTCCGCAAAATCCGTCCCCGTATTCAGATCATTTTCCAAGATCCGTATTCCAGCCTTTCTCCCAGACTTCCGGTCGGTGAAATCATCGGTGAAGCTGTTCGTGAGCATAATATTGTCCCGTCTTCCGAATACGATGAGTATATCACCCGTGTTATGGAGGTTTGCGGACTGCCTGCGTATTACAAGAGCCGTTATCCGCACGAATTTTCCGGCGGCCAGCGTCAGCGTATCTGTATTGCGCGTGCGCTTGCACTCAGCCCCGAGTTTATCGTCTGTGACGAGCCTGTATCTGCGCTGGATGTTTCCATTCAGGCACAGATCATCAACTTGCTGCGCGATCTGCAGAAGCAATTTGGTCTGACTTATCTGTTTATTTCGCACGACCTGTCCGTCGTCGAGCATATCTCCGATACCGTCGGCGTTATGTACCTCGGTGATATGGTAGAGTTCTCCGAGACGGAAAAGATTTACAGCGATCCGCTGCATCCCTACACGAAGGCACTGTTCTCCGCAATCCCGATCCCCGATCCGGATTATCAGATGAACCGTATCATTTTGGAAGGAAGCATTCCTTCTCCTGCAAATCCGCCCAGCGGCTGCAAATTCCACACCCGTTGCAGCGAATGCATGGAGACCTGTAAATATGTTACGCCGAAGTACCGTGAGGTCAGACCCGGACATTTCTGCGCTTGCCATCTGTATAATTCAGAGGAAGAAAACAGAGAATATGCAGGTCAGCTTGATGAGCTGAAAGCCAAAGCCGAGGCGGAAGCCGCGACGAATGCAAAGAAGCTTAAGAGCGCATCCAAGGAAAAGGCAATGAAGAGCCTGAACGATTAAGACGAGGTGTACAAAATGAATAAACGCGAATATGATGATGACGATGGCCGTGTGATAGTCCCGATGGACGTTGACGGCATGCCCGGGTTCTTCAAACGTCGGAAGAAGGACGAAAATGAAGAAACTCCGCGCAAACAGAAGATAAAACTATCAAAGCAGGAACAACGCGCCGTTACCGGTGGCGTGTTGCGAGCCGCATTTACAGTTCTTTTCATTTATGCTGTCGTATTTGCATTGTTCATTCTGTTTTGCCAGTTCGTCTGGTTCAAATAAATGCAAAAAGGGCTATGGCAATTTTGCCATAGCCCTTTCGTGTGTAAAACGGGTTGTTTTTATTAGTTCTTATACTGATTCTTGATTCAAAAGTTTCACCAAGAATCCCGTGTGCTGACGTATGCTGTGCCGTTTTGTGCAGAATCTGATGCGCCTTCGGCGCTAAAAAAAGGTTTTTTAACCTTTTTATCAGATTCTAGTATGAAACAAGTATCAGCATCAGTATAAACAATGTCCACGGGACAAACCCCTTTGCGGTTTGTCCCGTGGACATTGTGATAGAAGAAAAATTTATAATTCCGCCTTTTTTACATACGCTTTGATCGCTTCAAAGCTTTCCGCGCTGATGACATGCTCAATGCGGCAAGCATCTTCTGCTGCGATTTCAGGCGCAACGCCAAGCGAAGAAAGACAGTGCGTCAAAAAAGTGTGACGTTCGTACATACGCTCTGCAATTTCCTGACCCGGGGGCAGAAGCGTAATAAAGCCATTTTTGTCAACGCTAATATAGTTGTTCTCGCGCAAATTTCGCATAGCGATGCTGATGCTCGGCTTGGAATAGCCAAGCTCATTTGCGATATCAACGGAACGGACGTCGCCAATACGCTGACGCAGGATCAAAATTGTTTCAAGGTAGTTTTCAGCGGATTCCTGAATCTTCATGGTCGTCCCTCCTTTCATTTTTTTCAGTATACCACAACTGAGCACCGTTTTGCAAGTATATCAAAAATCCCGTGCGGAAGAGGTACCGCACGGGCAAGGATTATCGGATAAAGTTTGTGCGCTTTGGTGCTTCACGCACAGGCATCGGAACACCGGCTGCTTTCCCTGCGGCGATACACTTAAGGAGCCATGCCATGTTTTCACCAAGGGTACGCATCGTCTGCATCCCTTCTTCGTCCTGAAGAACTTCCTCCGGTGTGTTGCCGTGAACCTGATTCCAGTACTGCGAGGAAACGATCGGCATAGAATTGATTCCGAAGTATTTATTCAAGCGGTCGTAGGAAGCGGACGCACCGCCTCTGCGGCAGGAGACAACGGCAGCACCCGGTTTATTGCGCAGCTTTGCCGAAGCACAATAAAACAGACGGTCGAGAAAAGCGGTACACTGACCGCTCGGACCGGAATAATAGACCGGAGCGCCGACGATCAAGGCATCGAATTCGTCAAGTCGCGCAGCCAGCTTGTTGACGTCGTCATCAAAAATACACGGTGCGCCGTCCTTGCACTTTCGGCAGGCAATACAACCGGCAACGGGCTTTGTGCCGACATGAAAAATCTCTGTTTCGATGCCGTGCTTCTGCAAAACGGTTTCAACTTCGTGCAGAGCGGTATAGGTGCAGCCATGGATATTCGGACTGCCGTTAAAAAGTAAGACTTTCATAACAAAAACTCCTATCTGCGGCGAAGATCCTCGCCGGCGAATTTAATCAGACGGAAGGTTCCGACAATTCTTGATGCGATTTGGGGATTATAGCGGCTTTCGATTTCGCCGGTGGCAAGGTTGGTGGAAATGATCGTTGCACGGTTTTCCATCATTCGGGTGTTAATGAGCGTATACAGAGCGGAAATGGTAAACTGTGTGGTCATTTCCGTACCGAGATCATCGATAATCAAAAGATCGCATTCCAGATATTTTCTTGTTATTCCGTGGTTTTCTTCCAATGCGGCACCGAATTTTTCCGCTTCAAAATCCGAAAACAGCTTGCCGGCAGTTTCATAGACGACGCTGAAGCCGCGGTCGGCAACTTGACGGGCAATACAGGCCGAAAGAAAGGTCTTTCCAAGTCCGGTTGCGCCGGAGAAAAGCAGACTGCCTGCCCCCGGAGAAAAATTCTGTGCGTATTTGCGGCAGATGTTGTAATTTGACTGCATCAGTTGACGCGGAGAAGTGCCGAGATTGGGCGAATAGGCATCGGAATAGACATCCATTCGGAAAGCGTCAAAGCTCTCTTTACCGCTGCGGAGCAGGGAAGTCAGTTCCTTTTTCTGCTCCTGACGGCAAAGCTCCTTGAGACAGGAACACATCTGATTGCCGCAGTAGCCGCTTCCGCCGCATTTGGCACAGACGGGAGAATCGTCCAGGTAGCCTTCTTCAAAATCACCGGCCTCCAGTATCCATTCTCGTTCGCGTTGAAGCGCCAGGTTTTGATCTCGGATATCATTGATGGCCTGCGTTGGGTCTTCTCCGTTTCGCAGTGCGTTTGCCATCAGACTTGTCATTGTCAGGCGCAGCTCACGGTCGATCTCCTTCAGACGCGGATAGCGTTCATATGCAATTTCGCGATGAGCCTCGTTTTCGCGTTCGCGTTCGGATTTAGCCTGTTCAAGGCGCTGCCGTGCGCGGCGCAAAACCTGTTCGCTGTATGCCATGCTTATCCCTCCTGTCCTTCTGCCAGAGCACTGGCAACGGCGGCTTTTTCTTCTGCGGAGAGCGTATCGTTATGGTGCTGATAGCCTTTGCTTACGCGGCGTGCAGAGCTGCTTTCGGGCGGTGTATCGCCGAGCGCAATCTCCTGCGGTGTGTGCAGGTTTTTTTCATGCCAGCTTTTCAAAATGGAATTCATATATGCCCATTTCAGTCCGCCGGTACTGACACAGGTGCGCTCATAGGCAAGCTGAATGGCGGCATTGCTAAAGCCCATTTTGATCCAGCCTGTAAGATATTGCTCCTCCGCCTGTGTCAAGCGGCGCTGGTCAATTTGCAGCAGCAGACGAAGCTGCTGCACTCTGGTATGTATTTGAAGCTGTGTCTGAACGTAGTAAGAGGCTGTTTCAAGATTGTCGATATTTTCATCTGCCCAGCGATAGGCTTCTTTTTCAATGGCTCGCATGGAGGGCGGGCGGACATCCCGACGGCGATTGCGCTCAACACAGTATGAGAGCAGCAGACCGATCACGTCTGTCGGAAGACCCAGATAGTCGGTCAGGGAAAGCAGCGTTTTCAGCTCCTCCGTAGAGAGTGTACGGCCGAGTCTGCGCTGCGCTTCGCCAACGAGCTTGGAGAATTTGCTGCGATTGCTCCGCATTGCTTCACGCAGATCGTTATCGGTATAGGTCGGACGCTCCGGCTGCGGCGGTACTTTTGCCGGTGTGTCCCACAGCCCGAGCTGGCGCAGACAATCGGTAGCAGCTACCATTTGCGTAACGGTATAATGCAGCGCATCCAGCGCAGTTTCCAGCGGATTGCCTGCTTTTCGATAAAGATACAGCGCCACCGCATCCGGACAGCCGCAGGAAAGCAGCTTCCGCAGTTCTTCACTTGTCAGTGTTACGCCTTGCATATCTCTATCTCCCGAATGGTTTTAATCATTATTAGATATCATTATAGCATAAGAACCTGATTGCCACAAGTCATACCGTTCACGGAAATCATCCGAAAATAACAAACGTTTTTTGGGGACATTCCATATCTTGTGGATTGAGAAAGAAGAAACAACAACCAAGAGTTCCTTCAGATCACAAAGCCGCCGTTGACAGGCAAAATCTGCCCTGTGATAAAGTCTGCCTGTGCAAGATACAACAGGGCGGCAGCAACATCCTCCGGTGTGCCGTTCCTTCCAAGCGGCGTTTCCTCAGCAAGCTCAGAAAGTGCGTCCTCGCCGATACAGCGCGTCATGTCCGTCAGAATCACGCCCGGACAGACACAGTTGACGCGAATTCCGGAAGGCCCAAGCTCCTTTGCAAGCGCCTTTGTCATGGCAATCACGGCGCCTTTGCTTGCAGAGTAGGCAACCTCACAGGAGGCGCCGACCTGCCCCCACATGGAGGATAAATTCAGAATGCAGCCGGATTGCTTTTGAAGCATTGCGGGCAAAACAGCCTTTACGCAGCGATAAACACCGCCGACATTGACGGAAAACAGACGATCCCATTCCGCGTCGCTGATTTGAGAAATCAGGCCGTAATGTGCGATGCCGGCATTATTGATTAAAATATCAACAGGGGCAAGATGACGAATCGAAGCATTTACAGCCTCCGAATCGGAAACATCGCAGCAAACAGCAACTGCGCCGGTTTTTGCGCAAATTGACTCGGCGGAAGCCCGATCTTTTTCATAAAAAAAGGTGACTTGATAACCTGCGGCACAGAAAGCACGGACGGCTGCTGCACCGATACCGCGGCTGCCGCCGGTAATCAGAACGTGTTTCATTGGTATAATCTCCTTGATATTTGAAAAAGCCCCTCTGCCGAGGGGCGCAGACTGTCGATAAAGGTCCAAACCGTCAAAAAGAAATCTATCATTTTTGATACTAGTTCTTCATAAAAAGCTTGAAAAGCTTTTTATAGCACCGAAGGTG
>JAEDKB010000031.1 GCA_016296045.1 Oscillospiraceae bacterium | reverse complement strand
GGCGTTCCGGAAACGCGGATCGCCTTGTCCGTGATAAAATCAGTAGGGGAAAAGCCTGTTTCTTTGCCGTTTATGACCCATTCCAGAACGGAAACCAGCAGAGAAATCACCGGCTGCAGCTCCCGCACACACAGCTTCTGCCCGACACGGAAATCAAAATACGGGCGAAGGACAGGAGAAAGGTAGGTGAGCGTTCCGTCCGGCGAAAACTTCATCAGCCGACCGCCGATATTCAGACAGCCCGTGTCCACCAGCCTGCCGCAGTCAAACAGCGCAAGGTTGGTCGTGCCGCCGCCGATATCAAAGTTCAAAACGGCGCATTGATGCTCCTGCGAATATTTCTGTGCGCCGGAGCCTTTTCCTGCCAAAACGCTTTCCAGTGCCGGACCGGCGGTCGCAACCACAAAATCTCCCGCATACCCGGAGAGCGCACGCAGTACCTCGGCGGCGTTTTCCTTTCGGGCTGTTTCGCCGGTGATGATGACGGCACCGGTTTGAACATCCTCGCGGGCAAAACCGGAAGCGGCATATTCCGCGTCTACGATTTTACGGACACCCTCCGTGTCGATCACGGTGTCCGAAAGCAGCGGTGTAAAATGGATTTTGCTCCGATAAAGCACATCCTTCTTAGTGATTGCAAAATGCGGAACGGTGAAGGCGGGACTTTCGTTCTGCACGGTCAGATGAGAAAAAACAAGCTGGGTGGTCGTTGTGCCGATGTCAATGCCCACCGACAGAAGCGGACGGTCACTCATAGGCATTGGCGCAGCAGCGCAAGATAATCGGCAGAGGTGACCGGACGCGGATTGCCCTGACTGCACGGATCGTTTTGGGCGGTCTGACACAGCTCATCCGCGGCGGCAAGCACATCGGCAATTTGCAGTCCTGCCTGTGTCAAGGATTCCGGAAGCTGCAAAACGCTGCGAAGCCGAACGATTGCCGCACTCAGCGCACGAATGCCGGAAAGACCGCAGAAGCAGGCCAGACGGTGATACGGCTCCGGACAGGTCTCGGCGTTAAACTGAATGATGTGCGGCAGCAGGATTCCGTTGATGCGTCCGTGCGCCAGATGGAATTTTCCGCCGATGGCGTGAGAAAGCGCGTGACAGGCGCCGAGACCGGCGTTGTCAAAGGCAAGACCTGCCATGGTTGCCGCATTGTGCAGCGCTTGCCGAACGGAAGTGTCTCCTGCAAAGGATTTTGGCAGAAGCCTTCTTGCGCTATCAAACGCGCACATGGCGAGCGCGTCGGAGAAGGGAGAGGCATTTTTTGCGGCGATCGCTTCCAGACAGTGCGAAAGCACGTCCATGCCGCTGTCGGCAATCAGCTTCGGCGGCAGCGCTTCCAGCAAAGACGGATCGAGAATTGCCGCACTGGGTCGAAGCTTTTCGTCGATCAACGGATGTTTGACACCCTCGTGCGTCAAAATGGAGAAGGAGGTTACCTCTGAGCCGGTTCCGGAGGTGGTCGGAACGGCAATCAGGCGGGCATCGGAGGAGCCAAGGGAGAGAATTCCTTTGGCGCAGTCGATCGGGCTTCCGCCGCCGAGAGCGACAATGCTGTCCGGACAAAACTCTTTTATCACGGCAATCCCCTCCGCAATCAGAGAAAGGGGAGGATCCGGCTGTACACGGTCAAAGATCCGACATTCTCCGCCGCAGAGAGAGGCTAATTCCCGTGCGGTTCCGTTTTCGGAGAAAAAGCGGTCTGTTACAATCAGAACACGTTCACCGCAGAGCGTTCTGAGCGCCTGCAGAGCATTGACTCCGGTGTAGATCGTTGTGCCGCTGGAGAAGGTTTGCATGAAATCGCCTCTTTTCGGTTGTAGTATTTCCCATGAACGAGAAAAAATGTGAACAAAGTAAAAAAGTTTTTCGTCATGGTTGACAGGAAAGAGAAAATATGAAAAAATAACAAAAAAGGAGCGTGAGACGATGTCAGAACTCAAGAAAGTCATTTGTCCGAATTGCGGCAAGGAGCTGGAAATCCCCGCAGAGCTGGAGGCATATTCCTGCCTGTATTGCGGCGAGAGAACGGAGCTTTCCGCACAGAAAGAAGAAACCGCCGCAGTCGTAACGTCGGCGGAAGGCTTTGAGCAGGCCAGAGCGGAGCTTCGTGAGCGGCTGCCAAAGGTGGTGACACGTTTTCCGGATTACTATAAAAAAATCACGAAAAAAGAATTTTTCGGAGCCTATGAGTACTACGAAAACGAAAACCGTGTGCTGCTGAAGGATATGGATGCCTGCGCCGTGCAGCATCCGGACGGCGTAGAAGCCGCCGCTAAAATTCTGGCAGGGGATATGCTCGATGGCATAAATGCGGCCATGACGGAAAATAAGCGCTGGAAGCACAAAAACAGCCGCGATACGCTGCTGTTTGAAACAAAAGTCATATTGGCAATTTTCCTGACGACGGCGGTGCGAAAGCTCGGTTTGCAGTGCAGTGAGAGCTTCCGTACGGAACTGCACGATCAGTGGCTGGAGCGTTATCCGAAGCAGAACTGGATGCCCGGTGATTATGACGATTTGGCAACCGGCTTCAAAAAGCACAAGCTGTGCTTTATCACAACGGCGATCTGCTCTTTTGAGGGGAAACCGGATGACTGCGCGGAGTTGACGGCATTTCGGGCGTTCCGTGACGGCTGGCTGACGGAGCACGGCGGCGCGGTGCTGATCGAGGAATATTATGACAAGGCTCCGGCGATTGTAAACTGCATCAATCTGTGCGATGTACCGGAAGAACGCTATGCGGAGCTCCGAAGCCGTTGGCTGGAGCCGTGCTACCGTGCCTTGCAGGAGGAACGCTTTGAGGATTGCCGCGACAGCTATGTCGATATGGTTCGCACACTTGAGCGCAGATACTTAAGCTGAATACCAAAGAAAACAACGGGATCAGGCTGAACGCCTGATCCCGTTGTAATTTTTATTGTTGTAAAAATCTTATTTCAAAAGCCGTGCCGCAAGTGTTCCGTTCTCGGCGGCAAGACCGCGCAGACGAAGAAGATTGATCGTGGCAAAGGATTCCTCCGCCAAAGCCGTGTCGATCAGATCGTCGAGAGAGGCAGCGGTGACCTCCTGCAGGGGCAGATAGAGCTCCTGCTCCAGATAGTCCAAAAATCCGCTGACCTTGGGGTCGTAGACGACACCAACCATCGGGACGTTCTGACCGGAGGCAAAAATCAGCGTGTGCAGACGCATGGAAACGACCAGGGACATCCGCTGAATCAGGGAGAGAACCTCACCGCCGTTGATGCCGGCGTTGAGAATCAGATAAGGACAGTGCAGCTTGGCAGCGACTGCTTTTGCCGCAGCCTCATCTTTTGACGGTTCCATGGCATAGAGAATCGGAATCAGACCGTAGGCGCGGTAAGCATACTCCGCGGCGGAAGCAAACGCGCCGATTTTTTCCTCAAAGCCCGGCCACGGACGCACGGAGAGCATCATATAGCGTTTATCCTCAGAAATGCCGCACCGATGCAGATAGGCATAGGGGTTGCCGATCTTGTAGGGATCGATCAGCAGGGCGGGGTCGGCATTGAGGTGAATTTCGGGCTTTGTAACCTCCAGCTCCCGCAGGGTATCCTGGGAGTAAAGGTCGCGGACGGAGATGATATCGGCATAGCGGTTCAGCACTTTTCTGGTACGCTCCCGATTGCGCGGGCGTGAGATCGGACCGATGCCGCAGCCGTAGAGCATGACACGGCAGCCGTTTTTGGCAGCCTGACGGATGCTGTAGAGATAATACAGCAGGGAACGGGTGCTGGTGGCATCCTGCATCAGTGTGCCGCCGCCGCTGATATAAAGCTTGCTTCGGCGCATCAAACGACCGATTTTCAGCATATGAAAGGTGTAAACGGCATTGATATGGGCGCACTGACGCGTTTCTCTGGTGTCTCGGCTGAGCGCGGTAATGGGAAGATCGGGATCAATGTTATGCAGCTGCTCAACAATGGCGTTGAGAATGGCGTTATCGCCGCAGTTCCCCTTGCCGTAAGCGCCGCAGATGACAACGCCGTCACGCATTTTTTTCGGACGCTGATATCGGCGGATGATCGTTTCATAGATGGTTTTCTGCTTGGAAATCATCGCATCAAGCGAGAATTCCTTTTTTGTTTTCTCGTACAGAGCTTCCCCCATGGCAATCCGCTGCTCAGGATTTTCCGCCATAAAGATCATATGGGAGGCGAGCTTCTGCACATCTTTGGCAGGAAAGAGCAGACCGTTGAGCTCATCATCGATCAGATAGGGAACGCCGCCGACCTCAGAGGCGATGGTTGCACAGTGCATTCGTGCGCCTTCCGTCAGCGCATAGGGGAAGGTTTCAGACAGTGAGGTCAGAACGTTGACATCCAGGGCATGATAAAAATTATCCACATCGTTGATCCAACCGGCAAAGCAGACCGTTCCTTCGGGGCAAAGCTCTGCGGCAAGCGCCCGAATTTCGGCTTCCTGTTCGCCTTCGCCGGCAATGGCAAGGCGAATGTTCGGGCATTGCTTGACCGCTTCGGCAAAGGCGCGGATCAGTGTAGCCATATCCTTCACCGGAGAAATACGCGCCGCGATACCGAAAACGACGGAATCCTTCTCGATTTTCAGGCCGATGCTCTCAAGGTATTCTTCACGAGTGGTTGTGACGGTCTGGGCGGAAAAATCAACACCGTTATAAATGGTGTAGATACGCTGCGGATCAAAGCCTCTGGAAATCAGCAGGTCCGTCATGCCGCCGGAGACGCCGATCCAGGCGTTGAAGTGGCGCAAAGCAATTTTGTTGATATTACCGTAGGTCAGTGCTGCAAAGTGCCTGCCCAGATAGTCCAAGCGGTAGTCACTGTGGACGGTGGAAATCAACGGAACATTGGCTTTTTTACGCAGCAGCATGCCGATCATATTTGCACGGGCACCGTGGCAATGGATGACCTGATAGCCGTCATGGACGATCATCGAGAGGATCCGTTTGCCGATACGGATCAGGTTGCTTCCCTCGATAACGGTGGTCGGAATGCCCAGTTTTCGGGCATCTTCAGCGAACTCGCCCTCGGTAAAGCAGATCAGATGCACGGTCTCCGTGCGGTTGAGTCCCTCCAAAAGAGACAGGACGTGCGTTTTTGCGCCGCCGACATCGCCGCCGGAAATCAAATGGAGAATTTTCATGGAATCGAGCCCTCGGTTTCAAAACCTCTTGAATTTTGCCTGTATATCCAGTATAATCAATCTGCATTATAATATAGAAATCGAAAATTAGCAACTTAATTTTCGCTAGGAGGTACCGATGAAAAAAGGAAAACTATTCGGGAAGCTGAATATCATTGACATTCTGGTGCTGCTCGTTCTGATCGTGGCAGTCGGCCTGTTTGCATATCGGATGTTCCGACCGGCGGAGAAGGAGACGATCGGCAGCGAGATCAGTGTGTCCGAACCGAATCTGAAATTTTCTGTTTTGTGTGACAATGTGCCGCGTGAGCTGGCAGAGAATATTGACAAGAGCGTTCATGGCGAAGAGCGGGATCTCGGCGGCGAGATCGTATCTCCGCGCCGCATCTATAACAGCGGCAAGCTGATGGACGCGGAAATTGTGGAATGTACGATTATTGAAACGGGGGACGAATCCATGGTTCAGCTCCGTTTCGATCTGCAGGCACACGCAGAGCTGAATTCGGGCGCATACGCAATCGGCTGGCAGGAGATCCGCCTTGCCAATGTTTATTCCGTCAAGACGGTCGAAATCGAAATTGAGGGTCCCGTGATATCCATGGAGAAAATCTCATGAGTGAGCTTCTGAAAGACAGCCTGCTCTGGCGTATGATTGCCGCGATTGCGGCATGGTGCGGCAGAACGCCGGTTGCAAAATTCTTTGCCGCGCTGAAACGGTGCTGGTGCGAAAGCTTTTTGTATCAGAGCGTTGCCCGCCTGCTCCGCAGAGAAACGGCAGCAGAGCGCAGCGGACTTCGCGGCGTGTTTGACCGCCTGAATGAACGGCTGAGCAGTAGCGGCTATGCAGACTATGTGCGAAGCAGCGTTGCTTATCGTCTCTACGGCGCGTTGATGCAAAAGGTACGCGAAAGCTATCTTTTCGGCAGCATTCTCTCCGGCGGCTTTACAACAATCCTGCTCGTCCTGTTTGCTGCGTATTGGCCGGTGGATTATCTTCTTCGTGATATTCTGCAAATGGTCACGGTTGCAAGCCTGTGGGATGAAGTTTTGTTCTTAGTCAGCCTTGTGTGGCTGGTGCATACCCGCCTGAACACCAAAAACCCAATCCGCAGCCGGCTCAATTCCGTCGATCTCCTGCTGGGCTTCTATATCGCGGTCGGTCTTGTCCTGTTTGCCTTTACCAGATCGCATATTTCCATCAATATTACCGGCTTCCGCGCCAGTATGCAGTATATTCTCGCATTCTTCCTGGTGGTTCGCCTGATCCGTGATGACAGGGATTTCATGCTGATGTACAATGTGATGATCCTGTTTGCGACGGTATTTGCGATCCACGGTATCTATCAGTATATCATCGGCGTTCCGATCCCCTCCAACTGGACCGATCGGGCGGAAATGGAAGTCCGCACCCGTGTCTTTTCCATTTTCAGCAATCCGAATATCATGGGCGCTTATATGGTGCTCTTTGCACCGCTTGCCATCGGACAGGCATATGCCTCCGAAAGCGCGGCAAGGAAAGTGCTTTACTGGTTCTGCGGATTGTGTATGTGCATTGCGTGCCTGTTTACCATGTCACGCGGCGCATGGCTGGCTCTCGCGGTTGCAGCGGTTTTCTTCGTACTGATTGTCGACAGACGTTTGTTCCTGATTATGCTTGCTTTCGGCATCGCTGCCTGCTTCCTGCCGTTTGTTCAGTCGAGAATCTCTTATCTGTTCACAACGAATTTCCAGGAATCGAACAACAGAGCCGGTCGTGCAAAACGTTGGGCGACAGCGCTGAACTATGTCGATCATGACAATGCATGGGCAGGCGGATTGGGCTACGGCATCTATGGCGGTGCGGTTGCGGTGCAGAATCCGATCAATCAGAATTACGACTATATGTATGTAGATAACTATTATGTAAAAATTCTGGCTGAAAACGGAATCATCGGCTTGTCTGCGCTGCTGTTTTCCATGCTGGGTCTGACCTGGAACGGCTTTAGGGCGATTACGCGTGTTCCCGGCAAAAAGAAGCCTCTTTGCGTCGGACTTCTGGCGGGACTGCTGGGCATTCTGGTGCAAAGCATTTTTGAGAGTATTTGGGAAGAACCCTATATGATGGCGCTGTTCTTTGTAGTTGCCGCCATGCTGATCTTTGAAGGCTTTTTCAGCGAAAAGGCGGAGCAATAAGGAGAAAAACGGATGGTTTGCAAACACTGTGGAACTGAAAATATCAACGCGACCCGTTTCTGCGTCGGCTGCGGCGCGCCGATCGAGGAGGAAAGACCCGTCCAAAGACCGGCTGCAGCGCCGAAAAAGCCGGCTGCGCAGCAGCCTGAGGTGGGCTATTGCGGTCAGCCGATTCCGCCGAAAAAGAGTAAACGCCCATGGATCATTGCCGGAGCGGTGGTTTTGGCACTTGTGCTGCTGATTGTGATTCTTGCGTGTTCCTCCGGCGCGGACGACTGCGAGGATGTCGCCGAGAAATTTGTGATTGCATATTTGATGAGCGATCAGGAAACATTGGAGCAGGTAACGGAAACAAGCCTGTACCAATATTTGCAGATGAACGTGCAGATGTCCAAAACAATCAAAGAATGTCAGGCGGAAGCAATCAGCTCCGAAAAATGCACGGAATCTGAAATGGACGATCTTCGTGAGCTGTATTCCTACCTCGGCGCAAAGGGAAACTTTACCAATGCCCATATGGTAGAGGTGGAGTATACGGTAACGACACAGAGCGGAGAATCCTCTACCAGGGTTGCAAATGTTGCGCTCAGTGAAATCAACAATGCTTGGTACGTTGTTTATATCGGTTAATTAAAATGGCTGCCGCGGATTTTCGCGGCAGCCATTGATATTGTTTGCAAAATCATACCGAGCGTTTAAAAGAACCATTCTTTGACGGGCAGAACGAGCTTCCCATTTTCGGCTGCGTATCATGCCTGCATTGCGGCAATGACCTCGTCGATTGTGCTGTAGACGCGGTGATCGACCAGACCGCTGACAAAATTGTTCAAACGGAAGGTTTCGTTATAGTAGTTCCGAACATCGCTCTTGTAAAGCACCAGCTTTTTACCCAAACCGTAGCCCAGACCGATCTCTGCCGCGGTACCGGAATCAATGTCAATGCCGTTGCAGTTGACCACCAGACAGTCGGACAGACGAATGGCCTTCAGATCCATATAGAAGCACGCTGCCTTCACAAGAACGGAGCTTTTGTTTGTTATGACGATCTCCTGCGGAAGGAAGGTGGTGTATCCCAGTTCACGCAGACGGTCGGAATTGATCTGATTGGTATAGCGGTCGCCTTCGTTGAAAAGCGGCCCCGCCATATAAACCGCTGTCTTGCCGTCTTCGTACGGATTCATATATTTGTCGAGTGCTGCGATGGTTTCGGGGTCCTTGATTTCCTCCATTTCCGGACGGAACGGGAACCCGTCCGTTCCGTATTTTTCCGCAAATACGGGATAGCAGGTGCCGTTTTTGACATAAACCGCAAACAGCGGATCGGTGTTATTTCCAAGATAATACTTCATGACAATCTTCCTTTTTAAATAATAAGATGTGACAATTCTTTTTTAGCACAGGAAATCATGCAAGTCAAGGCCATTCAGAGTGTCCGCTGAAAATGCCTGCGGTTTTGCTTATACATTAAGAAATGATTTCGGAAAAATACCCTTTACAGAACGGCGCAATTCGGTTATACTGTACAAGGAAAATTTTGTACTGGAGTAATCAAATATGATTGAGTTTGAAGAATATAAGGTAAAATTAAACGATCTCCGGCCAAAGCTGGACGAACTTGAGGCGGCGTTTTTGCCGCAGAGCCTGCTGGACGAGCTGGAGCGCCTTCATGCGATGGCGGAAGCACCGGGCTTTTGGGATGATCCGGCCAGATCGCAGAAGGCCGTCATGCGCACCAAGACGCTGGAGGGAAAGCGTGACAAGCTCAACGCCATGAAATCGACATGGGACGATCTGATGACGATTTGTGAAATGGCGCTGGAGGAGAACGACGATTCCATGCTGCAAGAGCTGACCGACGGCTATGCGAAGCTGGAAAGCGATATGGAAAGCGCACGTCTGGAGACGCTGCTGACCGGAGAATACGATTCTAATAACGCCCTCTTGTCCTTCCATGCCGGTGCCGGCGGAACCGAGGCGCAGGATTGGTGCTATATGCTCTACCGTATGTATACACGCTGGGCGGAGGCACATGGCTACACCTATAAAATTCTCGATTATCTCGACGGCGACGAAGCCGGCTTGAAATCTGCGGATATCATGATCGAAGGAGCAAACGCCTACGGTTTTCTCAAGGGCGAAAACGGCGTGCACCGTCTGGTTCGTATCTCTCCGTTTGATGCGGCAGGCCGTCGGCACACCTCTTTTTCCGCAGTTGAGGTCATTCCTGAGATTACGGACGACGTAGAGGTTGAGATTCGTCAGGAGGATATTGAAATGCAGGTCTATCGCTCCTCCGGAGCGGGCGGACAGCATATCAACAAGACCTCCTCGGCAGTCCGCCTGATTCATAAACCGACCGGAATCGTTGTCTCCTGCCAGACGCAGCGCGACCAGTTCCAAAACCGTGAGACCTGTATGCGTATGCTGCGTTCAAAGCTGATAGAGATTAAGGAACGCGAGCATCTGGACAAGATTTCGGATATCAAGGGTGTCCAGCAGAAGATCGAATGGGGCAGCCAGATCCGCTCTTATGTGTTTATGCCCTATACGCTGGCAAAGGACACCCGTACCGGCTTTGAAGTGACAAATATCAACTCCGTTATGGACGGAAACATTGACGGATTTATCAATGCCTACCTGACCTGTGCAGCAACGGGAAATTGGGCGACAAAATAATTCCCTTTTTTGAAAAAAGTGCTTGAAATAATCCATTTTCTGTGGTATTATCATCAGTACTGTGTGAAAATCCGTTCGGAAGAACTTAATCCCGGCGTACCGCCTGCCGTAAGTGCGGTTTTACTGCGAGGTTTTGCTTCGCGTACATCATTGGAGGAAAATATGAAGAGATTGATTGCATTTTTGCTGATTGCCTGCATGGTTGCCTGTATGTGTGTCGCTGCTGTTTCCGCGGCAGACGAAACCACGGCTGCTGTTGAAGAAACCACCACTGCCGTTGAAGAGACCACCGCTGCCGCAGAAGAAACGACAGCCGCTGTCGAAGAGACTTCTGCTGCTGCAGAAAGCGAAGCTGCTCCCGCGGAAGAATCCGAAGGCCCCGGCGCTCTGAGAATCATTCTTCTGGTTATGCAGATTCTCTCCTGTGTAGTTCTGACGGCTACGATTATGCTTCAGTCCAGCAAGGAAGGTGGACTGGGCGCCCTGACCGGCAACTCCGGCAACTACTTCGGCAAGAGCAAGTCGGCAACGCTGGATGCCAAGCTGGGTCGTATCACAAAGTGGATCGCGGCTGCATTCGTTCTGCTGACCCTGATTGTTTCTCTGCTCTATACCGCAGCATAAGTGTGAAAAACAGAAACTGCTCTGTCCGGCTGACAGAGCAGTTTTTTTATGACCGTATCTGTGTAATAATGCGTCAGAATATCAGGGAAAAGACTGCCGTTTTCCGCCATCGCCTTTGCGCCGTACTGGCTCATTCCGACGCGGTGACCGAAACCATAGGTTGTGATTTCAATTTCCGTGTCAGACGGATGAAAGACGATATCCGTTGACCGCAGAGAAAACAGACTGCGCAATGAGACACCCGAAACGGGAGTGCCGCCGATAAAAACGGTATCGATTCCGCCGCCGTTTGTTCTGATTTCCGCGCCGAACCAACTGTCGGGTGTTCCGGAAAGATTGATTTGCGGATAGGCTGTTTCCAGCGTTTCGGCAAAATAATTCGCCTCTAAGGTGACTGTCCGGGAGTAAGGAGGCGCACTTTCTTCTCCGGGGCTGTCTACCGATTGCAGATACGGAATATCGCTTCCCCAGACAGCGGCGGCGGACTCCGTTTTTCCGTCGGAGCAGGAAAAAAAGGTCGCGTCGATCAGTGCGTCGCAATAGGTCACCACCAGACCGTCCGTTGCGTCAACTGCACTCTCCAGACGTTCCGGCGTTTCGCCGCTGCCGTCGGAGAGCCAGCCTTGACAGCAGGCGCTGTTTGTGCAGACATCTGCCGTTGGATGCTTTCCGACCTCTGTTCTTCGCAGCGCAAAGGTACGCGCAGCAACCGCCTGTGCTTTGAGCGCTTCTTCCGGAAAATCGGCAGGCATTTCCGCCAGCAGAACGCCGATCAGATAGTCATGAAGCGTCATCTCCGTTACGCTGTCTCCTTGCAGTACGCGCAGCGTTGTCAACCGGTCAAACGAAGCGCTTGAGCCTTCGGAAGGAGGCTCTTGCGCGGCCGTTTCCGACGGAGAAGCTGAGGGTGTGACCTCGGCTTGTCTGTGCGGCAGAATAAAAGGCACGGAGCACAGCAGTGCAACGCAAAGAATGATAATCAGTAAGTGTTTCATAGGTAATACTCCCTGTCCGACAGTTTTTCTTGACGAAGTAAAAAGTCTTTGGTATAATAAATTCAAATTTTTTTGAGGTGATCTTATGTCTGAGCTGGTAATACCGTCCGCATCCTTTGATGAATGCATTCACAATCTATGCGCAGATTACAAGATTCATAACAGCTTGACAGAGGAAGCCCGAAGCAACAGCAGCATTAAGCGCGGTCTGCGTAACGATGACGGAACCGGCGTTATGGTCGGCTGCACCAAGATCGGCAATGTTCTCGGCTACCATGTTGTTGACGGTGAGCGCGAGCCGATGGAAGGCCGATTGATCTATCGCGGCTATGAGCTGACCGATTTGGTCAACGCCTATGTCAGAGAGAAGCGCTTCGGCTTTACCGAGGTTGCCTATTTGCTTCTGTTCGGACATCTGCCCGATCAGAACCGCTATCATATGTTCCGTTCGCTTTTAGATGAAAGCACCTCGCTGCCGGAAAACTTCACGGAGGATATGATCCTGAAGAATCCGAGCCACGATATTATGAACAAGCTTGGCCGAAGTGTGCTGGCACTGTATTCCAACGATCCGAATCCGGACGATTTGAGTGTTGAGAACATGATGCGTCAGTCCATCGAGCTGATTGCACGTTTTCCGGTGATTGCAGCCTATGCATATGTTGTCAAGCGCCATTATTTTGAAAATGACAGCCTGTATCTGCACCGTCCGGTGCCGGAGCTTTCTGCGGCAGAGAACATCCTGCGGATGATCCGACCGGATAAGCAATATACCCTTGAAGAAGCGAGAGTGCTGGATCTGTGCCTGGTCTGCCATGCAGAGCACGGCGGCGGCAATAACTCTACCTTCTCCTGCCGATGTGTTGCCTCCACCGGAACGGATACCTACTCAGCCATCGCCGCAGCGGTCGGCTCTCTGAAAGGACCGAAGCACGGCGGCGCAAACCGTGCGGTTCTGCGTCAGTTTGAAGAGATCAAGAACAACGTCCGCGACTGGTCGGATGAAGAAGAAGTCGCTGCCTATGTCAAACGAATTCTCAAAGGCGAGGTCAGCGATCATACCGGCTTGGTATACGGAATGGGTCATGCGGTCTATACGCTGTCTGATCCGCGTGCCGTCATTTTGAAGGACGGAGCACGGAAACTGGCGGAAGAAAAAGGAATGCTCAACGAGCTGAATCTGATGGAAACGGTTGAGCGGGTTACTCCGGTTGCGTTTGCGGAAGTCACCGGAAAAGAGAAAATCATGTGCGCGAATGTGGATATGTACTCCGGCTTGATCTATCAGATGCTGGGGATTCCGGCAGATCTGTTTACGCCGCTGTTTGCGGTAGCCCGAGTTACCGGCTGGTGCGCGCATCGGATGGAAGAGGTTCTGACAGGCGGCAGAATTTACCGTCCTGCCTATAAGCCCCTGATCCGTCATAAGGATTATGTCCCGATGTCCGAACGTTAAACCTGATTTTTATATGCGCAGCCATGGGATTCTTGATGAAGCCGTTTCATCAAGAATCCCTGCGTTATGAAAGCTTTTTTAACACGCCGGGAATTCCGCCTTTTGAGGGAAAAGTCTTTTTCGAAGAAAAACGTATGTAAAAGTGGAAAAAATGATTGACAAGAGGAAAAGCTTGTGATATATTATTCAAGCGTTAAGCAACATATGCGCGAGTGGTGGAATTGGCAGACTCGCTAGATTCAGGTTCTAGTGTCCA
>JAEDKB010000237.1 GCA_016296045.1 Oscillospiraceae bacterium | reverse complement strand
GACGCGCCTTCGGCGCTATAAAAAGGTTTTTAACCTTTTTATCAGATTCTAGTATCATTCGCAGGATAATCGCCCCGTTATATGTCAAACACACCTAATATTACAATGCCGACGATCACCAGCGCTATCATGGAATAGTGCTTCCATGATAGCTTTTCCTTCAGGAACAGGCGTCCCCACAGCACCGAGGCCACACAATAAGCCGAAATGATCGGCGCGGAGAACATCACATGCTCCTCGTCTGCAAGGGCGTAGATGTAAAAGAGCTGTCCGACAGTCTCAAAGCAGGCACCGATATATTTGGGTGCCTCCTGACGCACAAAGAACTTTTCCCGGCGGATCAGAAGATACACAAGGCATCCGATGCCTGCAATCAAAAATGTCAGCTCATAGGCAACATTCGCGGAATCCTCGTTCAAGGTCTCCAGAACGATTGCATCCGCAAAGGTTCCGGCTGCATCCAGCAGGCAGTAGGCAATCGGCAAACACAGCGCCAGCCAGCTTTTGGCATATTTTCGATTGGCATGCTCCTGACGGCGTGCACGCAGTTCCTCGTCCTCACGCGCTTCCACAACGCCCAGTCCGATGACACCGACGCAAACCAGCGCAACCGCACCCAGCACCAGCACCGGATTCGCCTCCAGAGAGGAAATACCGAACAAGCAGATGCTCAGAACCGCAACCAAAGCGCCGGAAGAATTGCAGATCGGAGAGGAAACGGAAAGCTCGATATAGCGCAGACCCACATAGCCCAGTGCCATGGAGAGAATGTAAAGCAGGGATACGGGCAGGTAGCGCCAGATGATCTCCCATGTGATGACAACATCATTGAAAAAGACCATGTATGCCGCATGCAGCCCCATAACGACACCGACTGCAACGACCATTTTCAAATGTGCCGTCTTATCCTTTTCGCCGCAGCAGCCGATCTTAGAGAACAGATCGGAGCCGCTCCAGCACAGCAGAGCGATGATAGAAAACCAAAACCAATTCATGATAAGACCTCCGGAAGTTTTGTAAGTCCTGCTTCCATCAGCTTCTGCACCGAAAGCAGAATGCCGAGCTTTGCATGATACCAAGTCAGGCCGCCCTGAAAATAGACGGCATAGGGCGGACGGATGGGGCCGTCTGCGGAAAGCTCTATGGACGAGCCCTGCACAAAGGCGCCT
The DNA here is from genome assembly GCA_016296045.1 of Oscillospiraceae bacterium. Classification (GTDB taxonomy): domain Bacteria; phylum Bacillota; class Clostridia; order Oscillospirales; family Oscillospiraceae; genus JAZOXB01. The sequence continues at coordinate 1,531 of JAEDKB010000237.1, read as the reverse complement.
GCCGCCATGATGACCTCATCGTCATAGCCGGGCATTGCCCATGGAATCGGATCGGCATAGCTGTCCACCGGTGCGGCAGACTGAATTCCCTTGCAGAACGCGACCATCGCCTCACGGCTGCCCAGTTCGACGGCCTGAATGATATCGTGGCGGCTGCAAGTGCTGTCGGGAATGCAGCGGAAGCCCATCCGTTCATAGAGATTTGCCGCGAAAATTGCACCCTTCAGCGCTCCGGAAACAACCGTGGGCGCTAAGAAAAAGCCCTGATACATCGACGGAAGCAGTCCGAGATTGGCGCCGACCTCCTGCCCCAGTCCGGGCGCGGAAAGGCGATAAGCGCAGCGCTCCACCAGATCTTTTCTTCCGCAGATATAGCCGCCGATGGGGGCCAGCCCGCCGCCGGGATTTTTAATCAGGCTTCCGACAACCAGATCCGCGCCGACATCACTCGGCTCGATTGTCTCGACGAACTCACCGTAGCAGTTATCCACCATGCAGATGATATCCGGCTTCACGGATTTCAGGAAAGCGATCAGCTCCCCGATCTGACGGACGGAAAACGTCGGACGTGTGGCATAGCCCTTGCTGCGCTGAATGGTCGCAAGCTTTGTTTGGGGTGAGATTGCAGCACGAATCGCATCGTAGTCAAAGCTGCCGTCCGCTTTCAACTCTGCCTGACGGTAGCTCACGCCGTACTCCTTCAGCGAACAGGCCGACGGACGGATGCCGATGACCTCCTCCAGTGTGTCATACGGCCCTCCGACCGGAGAGAGCAGCTCGTCTCCGGGCAGCAGATTGGCGGAAAGCGCCACCGTCAGCGCATGGGTGCCGCAGGTGATCTGCGGACGCACGAGCGCCGCCTCCGTATGGAACGTGTCGGCATAGACACGCTCTAAAATATCGCGTCCCATATCGTCATAGCCGTAACCGGTGGTCGCCGCAAAGCAGTTGGCACCGACACGGTTTTTCTGCATGGCCGCCAGAACTTTTCCCTGATTGTATTCGGCAACGGCATCAATATCCGCAAAGCGCTGCCGCAGAAGCCTTATAATCTGCTCACCGTAGTCAAAAACCGATTCCGAAACCCCTAATCGGGCATACATCTCTTTCATTCTTTTTTCTCCTCTTCCATTGTACTGAAAATCTTACGCGCTATTTCACTTAATACCTCCGGCCGTGTTACCACGATCCCGTTTTTTTCGTCACCGAGCACCAAAAGCGTGTCTCCGGGTTGGATGTGAAACATCTCACGCGCATCCTTGGGAATGACAATCTGGCCGCGCTCGCCAACTTTTACCGTGCCGAAGATATGCTTGCCGTGCGGCATGCCCAACAGGTGCTTTCCTCCTGCCATGACGCTCCTCCAAAAATCATATTTTTCATACTAATATGCTTTATTTTAGACTTTTACCTTTGTTTTGTCAAGTAATACTTCTTGTCGAAAATACTTTATGATACTAGTTCTTGATAAAAAGCTGAAAAGCTTTTTATAGCACCGAAGGTGCGTCAAGAACTGCATGAGACGGCTTTT
>JAEDKB010000236.1 GCA_016296045.1 Oscillospiraceae bacterium | reverse complement strand
GGAAAACGAGATCGATCTGACTGTCAGCCTGCATTATACCTATGAATACAGCTACTGCATTATCGATCCGGCTCGCTTTTTTTTTTCAAGGTATGCGGCTGCGTAGGAACCGATTATGTCAGAGATTCTTTTGAAGCGCTGATCCGGCCGGATCTTGAGCAGACGCTTGAGGCAGCGCTCATGGAGTGCGGCGACCGGGATATTCTGTTTTCAGAACTGCCGGAACACTCCGGACAGATCTCGTACCATGTCAAAGAACGGTACGCGAATTCTCTGAAAGACAGATACGGAACGAATCTGCTTTCGCTGACGCTTAAAAAAGTCAGTATATCACCGGAGGATGAAGAACTGATTCGGAAGACTCGCCGCATGGCGGCCATGCGCGATCCGGCCGTGGCGGCGCAGGTGATGCTCCAGCAGCAGGAAGAAGCGATGCGGCTGGCAAAACTCGGCGAAACCTACAGAAAGTGGAAGGGCGCGTCACCGGCTTATGAAACGGCAGTCAAGTGCGCTGCAGAAAAGACAACGAAAGAAGAAGTTTGGACCTGTTCCTGCGGCGCATCCGGAACCGGCAGATTCTGCAGCGAGTGCGGTGTAAAACGGCCGGAAACATGGACTTGCCTGTCCTGCGCAAAGACCTGAAACAGAGGCAGGTTCTGTGAAAACTGCGGAGCGCCGCGATTTGCAATGCCGGAAAAACGGGAGGAGAATTGATGTACAGCACTCAAATCAGAAAAATGCTGACAGAAGGCTGCGAGCCGGAATATGCGCAGTTTACAAGGAAACTGATTCCGAATATTCCGCCGGATTCCGTTCTTGGCGTGCGCACGCCGCAGCTTCGCGCCATGGCGAAAAAGCTGGCAAAGGATACGGATATTGAAGTATTTCTGCACGATCTGCCGCATCTGTATTTTGAAGAAAACCAGCTGCATGGCTTTATTCTATCCGAGTACAAGGATTTTGAGCGATGTATCTGCGAAGTAGAGCGGTTCCTGCCTTTTGTGGATAATTGGGCAACCAGCGATCAGCTGTCACCGAAGATGTTCAAAAAGCATCGGCCGGAGCTCTTGATTTACATAAAAAAGTGGATTGTTTCTGCGCATCCCTATACAGTCCGTTTCGCAATCGGAATGCTGATGGAGCATTTTCTGAATGAGGATTTTGAACCTTCACAGTTTGCGCTTGCGGCTGCGGTACGGTCGGATGAATATTATGTAAACATGATGACGGCATGGTATTTTGCAACTGCCTTGGCAAAACAGTATGAAGCGACGCTGCCGGTGCTGCAGAATGGAATGCTGGATGTCTGGACGCACAACAAAACCATTCAGAAGGCAAGAGAATCCTACCGGATTACGCCGGAACAGAAAGAATTTCTGAAAACGCTGAAGCGCTGATGCCGGAGGCTTTCAGAATAAGAAATATGAGGGTCATATATGGAAGTAAAATGCGACTATTGCGGCAATCTGATTGAAGATACTGCGAATCAGTGCCCCTATTGCGGAGCGCCAAACGATCATATGGCGCGTTCCGCCAGTAATATTCCGCAGACGATTGCGGAGCTTCTTGCATTTTGTTCGGAAAAACATCTCAATCTCGAGCGGATGCACTTTCACATCGGCGAAGATTACAAGGCGCCGAAGGCATTCGGTATTTTCAAAGACGGAGATGGGAACTTCGTCGTATATAAAAACAAGGCGGATGGCACAAGAGCTGTCCGCTACCGGGGCAAGGACGAGGCTTATGCTGTCAATGAAATCTATCAGAAGCTGAAGGCGGAAATTCTTGAGGCCAGAGAGAGGGCGGCTGACAGCCGAGGCGGAGCGAATCGATTTGCGGGGAGTTTTCCGGTACGTCCGTCCGGATCTCCTGCAGCAAATGCATTCAAGAATCCGAATAATCCCTATAATTCCTCTCCGTCCAGAGCATCCTATAATATCACGAGAAATAAGAAAAAAAGAATCGGCTGCTTTGGCTGGATGCTGATCATCTTTATCGGCATTCCTTTTGCAATTGCGCTGATTACGACAATCCTTACGAAAGTCGGTTTGATGAGTCCGACGCCCAGCAAGGGCTACTATGACTATGGCGGCGAAACCTATTACCATAACAGCAACGGCTGGTATGCGTATGACGGAAACGACTGGTATCAGACTACCGTTGACGATGATCTTGACAGCAATTTCTCCGATTATTTTTACGATGACTATTCCGGTCAGACCTTTGATGAGGAGGAATACTATTCCTACAGCAACAACTGGTCCGATAACTGGGATGACGATGACTGGAGCTGGAGCTCAAGCTCTTATGATGACGATGATGACGACTGGAGCTGGGGTTCGAGCTATGATGATAACGATGACTGGGGCTGGGATTCCGGCAGCGATTGGGACTCCGGCAGCGACTGGGATTCCGACTGGTAATAAAACGGGAGAAAAATAACATGCAAATTAACTGGCTTGCACAGGCGGTGGGCGCGATCGGTGTGATCGCGTTCATCGTGTCTTTTCAGATCAAATCAAACCGGGCCCTTTTAATCATTCAGTTCTTTGCCGACCTGATGTTCTGCATTCAGTTCGTCCTGCTGGGGGCATATTCCGGCTGTTTGAGCCTTGCGGTGATGCTGCTGAGAAATCTCATTCTGATATTCCGAAAAAAGAACACATGGGCACAATGGAGCGGCTGGCTTTGGGTTCTTGTTGGTCTGACAGCCGTGTTCAC
>JAEDKB010000235.1 GCA_016296045.1 Oscillospiraceae bacterium | reverse complement strand
AAGGCGTTGATCTTGGAAAACGGCTTACTGCCGAAAAAGCCCCGATAGGAGGAAAGCGGACTCGGATGGGGCGCGTTCAGGATCAGCCGCGGTGCCTGCGTGTGCACAAGCGCGGCTTTTTTCTGCGCCTGTGCCCCCCATAACACAAAGACAATCGGCTGCGGCAGCGTATTCGTTGCGGAAATTACCGCGTCGGTAAAACGCTGCCAGCCCCACGATGCGTGGCTGTTTGCCTTGCCCTGCTCGACCGTCAGCACCGAATTGAGCAGCAGCACGCCGCGCTGTGCCCACGGTGTCAGGTCGCCGTCCTTCGGAGGTGCTATGCCGATATCCTGTTGCAGCTCGGAAAAAATGTTTCTGAGGGAGGGCGGCAGCTTTATGCCCTTTGCCACCGCAAACGCCAGTCCAAACGCCTGATTCGGCTCGTGGTAGGGGTCCTGCCCCAGAATCACGACACGCACATTTTCCGGCTGTGTGGTCGAAAGCGCAAAAAATTCCCGACCTTTTGGTGGATAGATGACCGAAGTTTTCCGCGCCGCCTCCACGCGCTGCATCAGCGCGGCAAAATACGGCTTTTTCAATTCTTCGCGCAGCAGCTCCCGCCATGCGCCCAACTGCATTTGTTCCATTGCGTCACCTGTTTCGCTTTGCCGTCCGAACGACGGCGCTTCTTGCTGAAAATTATACCCCATTGGAAGAAAAAAGGCAATGAAATTGCGCGAATTTGTGATATAATGGTCGAAAGGTGGTGCTTTTGATGAATCAAGTCGATCAGATCATTTCCGTTCTGAAGGAACGATATCCGGAAGCGCTCTGCGCTCTGCATTATGACAAGGATTACGAGCTGATGATTGCCGTTCGGCTTTCTGCCCAGTGCACCGATGCACGGGTCAACCTTGTCACGCCGGCTCTGTTCGAGCGTTTCCCCACGCTGGATGCCTTTGCCGATGCCGATATTTCGGAGGTCGAACGCTATGTCCATTCCTGCGGCTTTTATAAGCATAAGGCACGGGATATTGTGCTTGCCTGTCAGATGCTGCGCGAGGTTTATGACCGCAAGGTGCCCGACACCATGCAGGAGCTTTTAAAGCTGCCGGGTGTCGGCAGAAAGACCGCAAACCTTCTTCTGGGCGATATTTACGGTCAGCCGGCGGTTGTCTGTGATACGCATTGCATCCGCATTGCCAACCGTCTGGGGCTTGCAAAGGGCAAAGAACCGGAAAAGGTCGAAGCGCAGCTTCGCGCCATTCTTCCGCCTGACGAAAGCTCCGCTTTCTGTCATCGGATCGTCCTGTTCGGACGTGAGATATGCTCGGCGCGGAATCCCAAGTGCGGCGAATGTCCGCTGCGGCCGTTTTGCAGGGATTTTTCCGGAGAATAATTGCACCAAAAAGGATGCAGCTGCATAGTTTGCTATGAAAGGAGCGAACGATGGAGCTGCATTCTTGTATTCTGACAAAAAACGATTGCTATCAACGCGGCGTGACGATCGTGCCGAAGGGCGTGATGGTGCATTCCACAGGTGCGAATAACCCGTGGCTCAAGCGCTATGTCCAGCCGGATGACGGGGAACTGGGAAAAAACCTCTACGGAAATGACTGGAACCGTTCGGGGCTGGACGTATGTGTGCACGCGTTCATCGGGAAAAAACAAGACGGCGGTGTTGCGACCTACCAGACCCTGCCGTGGAATCGGCGCGGTTGGCACGCGGGCGGCGCGGCGAACAACACCCATATTTCGTTTGAAATCTGTGAGGATGGTCTGACGGACCGAAATTATTTTGAAACGGTCTACCGCGAGGCGGCGGAGCTGACCGCTTATCTGTGCGGGCTGTACGGCTTGGATCCTCTTCAGGACGGGGTGGTCATCTGCCATGCCGAGGGCTATCGGCGCGGTCTTGCCAGCAACCACGGTGATGTGGAGCACTGGTTTCCGAAATTCGGAAAGACCATGAAGGATTTTCGGAATCAGGTCAAGCAAATCATGGAGGGTGATGAAATGAGCAAAGAGGAGATTCAGGCGCTGGTCGATGCGCGGATCAAGGAAATTCTGTCCGGTGACAAGACCGTTCCGAGCCCATGGGCGAAGGAGGAGCTTGGCGCGGCAATCAGCGACGGCATTACGGACGGCTCTCGTCCCGGCGGCTATGCGACCCGCGAGGAAGCGGCGGTTATGGTCGAACGCCTGTATCAAAGGATCAAGCCGTAACGGAATAACCGCTATCTTTTTGAACGAAAAGCTCTCCGATTCTTCATCGGAGAGCTTTTCGTTTTCCACACGGGATGCTTGATTCAATATTATATTCAAGAATCAGAATCACTGCTCGGATTCTGCAATTTCCTTCAGAGCGTCCTTACGGCTGAAGTTTGCACGACCCTTTTCGTCGAAGCCCATGAATTTGACCCAAGTCATGTCACCGACATTCAATACATCCTCGACCTTTTCGACGCGGCGGTTTTCCAGCTTGGAGATATGCACCATGCCGTCATGACCCGGAGCGATCTCGACAAATGCGCCGATCGGCAGGATGCGGACAACCTTGCCGTAGTACAGAGCGCCGACCTCGGGAACGAAGCAGATATCGTCGATCATCTTTTTGGCGGCGTAGCCGGCTGCGCTGTCAACTGCGGCGATAAAGACGTTGCCGTCGTCATCGATATCGACCTTTGCGCCGGTGTCGGCGCAGATCTTCTGAATGGTCTTGCCGCCGGAGCCGATGACCT
>JAEDKB010000234.1 GCA_016296045.1 Oscillospiraceae bacterium | reverse complement strand
AAATGCTCGTGATCGGCGCTTACCTGAAAAGACGGAGTAATCTTGTCTTTCTGTCGGATAAGGATTCCATGCTGGAGGCAACGGAGCTGGAATTATCGATTGGAGAATCCATAAACAATCTGGAAACCTTCGGCGTGACCTGCGGCTTCATTTCAGAACTGACAGGACTCATTCTGTCCATGAACGTGATCGCCATGTACGACCTTTTTGAGGAGATCGCGGAGCGCTCTCTGGATCGGATGAGCAGCATACTGGTTCACGCGGGTATAAAGGCGGGGTTCCTCGTGTTCTCTTTGGATACCGATTCCCGTTCGGATTTTTCCGACCTTGCTTCCGATGCAGTCACGGCGGTTCAGGACGAGGATGGTGAATGGAAGCTCACGCTCCGTCTCGATATGGGAGGTGGCAGGCAATGAACCGGTTTTGGAGTCACTCCGTCAAGGAGGCTTTCGATCATCTGCCAAGCGGCGTGTGTTTCTTTGATAAAAACGGGACGGTAACGCTGTGCAATTACCAGATGTACCGTGTGTTCTTTGCGCTGACCGGCACGGACTTGCAGAGCCTGCCGGAATTGCAGGAGCTGTTGGCGTGTGGCTCGGATATCTTTTTGCTGGACGACGGTCGCGCGTGGCGGTTTGCACAGGAACAGATCACCACACAGGATGGAACTGCCTACACGCAGGTCACGGCGTCCGATGTTACGGAATTGTACCGCAGGCAAAAAGAGCTGGAAGAAGATAATCATAAGCTAAAAGAAGACGCCGAACGGATACGCCGGCTTTCCGCCAATATCATCTCGCTGATCCGAGAGGAAGAAATTCTGAGCATGAAGATGCGGGTGCATGACGATATCGGCAGAAGCGTGATTGCGACAAGACAGTTTTTGCAGCAGGGCAAGCCGATGGCAGAGCTGGATATGACCGCATGGAAAAATGCCGTTCGGCTGCTCAGGCACGAAAACGAGCAGCCGGAGGAACAGGACGCCGTTGCCGGGCTGATGAACGCCGCCTACGGCCTCGGTATCAAGGTATCCATTTTGGGCACGTTTCCCGAGGATCCGTCTGCAAAAGAGATCATCCTCTCCGTCATACGGGAGTGTATGACAAATGCGGTGCGCCATGCCGGAGCAAAAGAACTGTATGTCCGTTTAGCGTGCAGCGATCAGACGGCCTACGTTTCCGTCACAAACAGCGGAGCCGCGCCGGAAGGAGAAATCGCGGAAGGCGGCGGGCTTACCTCCCTGCGCATCCTTGTGAAAAAAAGCGGCGGGAGCATGGAAATAAAAACTGTGCCGAGATTTGAGCTGACAGTGTCCGTTCCGGTCAGGAGGGAGGAAGCGAAATGATCAATGTACTCATTATCGAAGACCAGCGCATGATGCGCGAAACCATGGAAACGTACATCACCCAGACGGAAGGGTATCATTTGGCCGGTTCCTTTCCCGCCGCCAGTGATGCGGAGAGGTTCTGCGCCTTAAACCCGGTCGATCTTATCCTGATGGATGTTTGTACCGAAAACGACGAAAGCGGCTTTGTGGCCACCAAAGACATCAAATCCCGCTTTCCAAACCTCAAAGTGATCATCGTTACCTCCATGCTGGACGCCGGATACTTAAACCGTGCAAGAGAGGTCGGCGCCGACAGTATCTATTTCAAGGATGTCAGCCAGATGGAGCTGATGAAGGTCGTGGAACGCACAATGAGCGGCGAGTCCGTCTATCCGGATAAAACACCGGAGGTGCAGATTGGGAATATCAAAAGCTCTGAATTTACCGAAGCGGAGGTCAGGGTCCTGCACCTTATGGTCGAGGGCATGACTTATAAAGAAATGGCGGAAGAATTGGGCGTGACGACGGACTGCGTGAAAAAGCATATCAGCAGTATGCTTTCAAAAACCGGATATCCCTCCAAGACAAAGCTGACCGCCATGGTGGTGAGCAAGCGGCTCATTGTAAACGACTTTTGACCGCAAACAGCGTATATAACAGCACCCGACGAAAAAATCGGGTGCTGTTTTTTTGCTTTTTTCAAAAAAAATGTTGTGGACAGTACCCATTTGGGGAATGCGCTTTTTTGAAAAATCCTTACAATATAGTATAAAGGTATTTTATGCCCATTTTTGAGAAAGCGGGGTGAGTATATGCGGCGGATCATCGTTGATATGCAGAATCTTCTTTTTGCCGATGCGATCGCGCGGACGCTGAGAAGCGCGGATTCCGATTTTGATGTACGCAGGTCGGAAAGTCCGGATAAAACGGCGGAGCTTTGCAGTCTTTGCCAGCCGTATGCTCTGTTGATGGAAGTCACCGGCTATACGCCGTGGAAGCTGGAAGAACGGCTCAAGATAAGAGATGAAGCGAAACAGCAAAGTCCGCATTGTAAAATTGTCCTGATCGTCGATGAAAACGCGGAGAAAGAACTTGCCCGGCGTGTGCTTCAGGCAAAAAAAGACGGGCTGATTGACAATTTCATTTATGGCTCGGTTTCCGCTGCCTATTTGTTGGCAGTGATCGACACGCTATGAGGAGGTCGGTGGTCATGGAATCATTATGTATGTATCAAACGGTTCGCCATCCTCCGAATGGATGAAGAATGGCAGAAGCTCTCCTTGCCGTGTGGGGGAGCCGGCAAAACGATCCACACGGTCAGATCATCCGGCAGAATGCCGGGAAGAAATAAGGAGGAAACCTTTATGAAACAGAAAACACATAGGCTGCTCAGTCTGCTGCTG
>JAEDKB010000233.1 GCA_016296045.1 Oscillospiraceae bacterium | reverse complement strand
TTTTTTGGTCCGAGTGACTGGATTCGAACCAGCGGCCTCTTGAACCCCATTCAAGCGCGATACCAAACTTCGCTACACCCGGATATCTTTTGCGCCAGTATCATAACATATCCTATGTGGTTTTGCAAGCATTTTTTTCTTTTTTTCATATTTTCTTTTAATCCAAAGGCTGTCACCCGAAAACGCCAGCCAATCTCAACCGGCTGCCGCCGTTTCATATTAAAATTTTTGTAGGCAGTGCTATTTGGCACTGCCTACATTCCTTACGGGACTTTTTCACAGTCCCCTTTTATTTCTTATGATGATATATGGAACGATCCAACGAAAAAACTTTGCCGCTGAATGAGCCGGCAGGGACGGTCTGGAACGTTTCGCGGTAAATCTCCATACGGCTGTCAATCAAGTCGATCATGGAGAGAAGGTCGCTTTCCGCGCACTGCGGACGCACCGCCGCGCCGAATTCCGGCTCACCGTGATGTGAAAGGATCATGTGCTGCAAAAGGACAATCTTTTCCTGCGGCAGGTCAAGCTCTTTTCCGACCTCGCCGATTTCCTCCGCGCCCATCGTCAGATGTCCGAGCAGCTTTCCCCTCAGGGAATAGTCCGTCACAAGTCCGAGCTCCGAAAACTCGAATTCTGCCTCTTTACCAAAATCATGTAGAAGCGTACCGGCAAGAAGAAGATCGCGGTCAACGGTTTCCGAATAGATAGAGGCCACACATTCGGCAATTTTCAGCATATTGCCCGTATGCATCAGCAAGCCGTTGATAAAGCTGTGATGAACGCTTTTCGCGGCAGGGATCTGACGGAACTTTTCTCCATGCCGTCTCAGCATTTCCTCGCACAAACGCTTATAGTCCTCATCCTTCATAGATGAGACAATGTCCGTGATTTCATGATACGCATTGCCCGAATCCAGAGGTGCACAAGGCACAAGCGCCGAAATAGAATACACATCATTGTTCTGTGCCAGGCGAATGCGCTCAATCGTCATCTGAAGGGAGCCGCGATATTCCGAAACCGTTCCGCGGATTTTTACGATTTTCCCATCGTCCGCCGCGCTGATCGGGCCGCCGTAGTTCCACACCTTTGCGTCCATACTGCCGCTGACATCGGAGATCACCGCATTTAAAAACGGATTTCCGTTCGTTGTAAGCTTGCTGACGGCAGATTTCAGAATATAGAAGCCCTCCACACTGTCGCCGGGAGCCAATTCTGTCAATCGTTTTTCGTATTCCATCGTACGTTCCTCCCCTACGGATTCACATTATCCGGGTAGAAACTGAAATACAGATCCGCTTCCTCCGCCCGGGTATCATATTCGTAATAGAAATCAAGCTGATTTTCCGAATCAAGGAACATGGTCAGGTCAAATGCTTCATCTTCATCGAGGGTCTCTTCGAAAATCCATGCATTTTCTGCCTCCTCATCAATGATCGGCTCAATGAAATTATTCCGCATATTGACCCAGAAAGAAACAATCGGATTACCCTCTTGATTATTCTTGTAATAAACCTCAAAATAGGTTCCCCCGTCGGATTCACCGATCACAGCGACAATATCATATTCGCCGTCCTCAAGAACGCCTTCTCCGTCGTGGTTTTTAACCTTCAGCGTGCCGCTCCACTTGCTTCCGACATACAGAACCGTGGATTGCTCCGCAGGAGAGCTTTCCGATCCGGAACCCGGCTCACCTGTTTTTTTAAGCAGATAGGTCGTATCACCCAAAAGTGTCATCTCGCCGTCAAGCACGGAACCCGTGAATGTTTCTTCGTTATTCAATGTAATGGTAAGCTGACCGTTCAGAACATACCATTTTCCGGGATATTTCAATCCGAAATAGGCGACCGCTGTTCCGTCATCAAAAAGATCGATCCATTGATTCTCCGGTGACGAGCTTTTACCGTCGATGGTTACACTGATGCAGGAATAATGTCCGACGGCTTCTTCGTCCACCGGAATCGGGTCGGTTTCTTCTACAATGATGCCTGTTTCCAGTGTTTCTGCCCATTGCTCCTGCATTTCCTCTTTCACGAAGGTGTATTCAACATCTTCAATCGTGAGCGTGATTTCTCCGTTGCGGAGTGTCCCTTTGTATGTATTGGCGATGAACTCCGTATCGATAATCAATTCTCCGTTATCCATCCGCCATTTCATATCCAGCTCCAAGCCGACATTGATGGAGCCTTTGCCGTTCGATTCCAAAACAATCCACTCATCGTCGGGCGCGGCATTTTTATCGTCACTTTCAACTGCAACACAAACATACTTTCCGACATTGGGATCGGTCGGGCCGCAGGCCGTGACGGAAATCAGCAGGCACAATGCAGTCAAAATCAGAATCAGTTTTTTCATGCGTTTCCTCCAAGGACAAACAGGATTTCTCTCTGAAAATAATTCTGAATGATATTATATCAAATAATCCGCCAAAATGGAACGATAAAAATAAAAAAGCAGTTTACATGACATTCGAGCAGTTTCTACCGTTTCATATTGCGTTTTTTATGCGATTATGATAAAATAAATATATCAAATCAAGCAAGTCTGACTTTTGCAACAATCAACAACAGGAGGTTTTTTATGAAAAAAATGATTGCTGTTTTGCTTGCAGCCCTGATGCTTGTAAGCATTACTGCCTGCGGCGGCAAAGAAGCACCGTCCACCGAATCTCAGAACCCGGTCGAATCCGATACCGTTGAAACCACGCCGTCTGCTCCGGTTGACGGAACCGCTCTGACCAC